>URTZ01000001.1 GCA_900550825.1 uncultured Collinsella sp.
GTCTGACCGAACGAGGGTATGGGGACTCGTTCGGCCAGACGCGCCGCCGCTGTTTGTGATCCCTTTTCCTCCGTCCCCTTCGAATCACGTGATCCCTTGGGGACGGAGGAATAGGAATCATTTCGTAGGCCCGTGGCCGCCTTGGAAACCGAATGATGGTACGAGCATCCATTCGGCTTCCAAGGCGGCCACGGACAGAACGGGGCGAACAGAAAAGAGCGGCGGACGTCTACTCCCCCGCCACGCTCGCACGCAGCTTGGAGGTGATGGTGCCCGTGACCTTGCCGAGGTCGGCCATGCCAAACTGCTTGGACGCGGCTGGGCAGCGCCGCCACCATGCAGATAGCCGCGAGCACCAGGAAAGCGGAACGCCAGCCCACACTCACGATAAGCGAGCTCACGATCGGCGAGAGAATGGCTCCGCCAAAGCCCGAACCCGAAAGTGCGATGGAAACGGCAAGGAGCACGTAGACCTGCCACAGCTCACCCACAAAGCTCATGCCAGCAAGCACCGCCGAGGTAGCGATAACGGTGAGCGAGCCCAACACGTGGCCATGATCACGAAGCCGGAGGCCACCACGAGCCAGCCGGGGAAGAACTTACGCTGCTGGGGCATACTGCTCCTTATTTAACAAACGAATAGCCGGCGCCGGGCGCCGGTAGTGCCCAAGATTGCCTTGAAAGACAAGGGCATAGGCCTTACGGCCATGCCCGCAGGCTTGAAAGGCAAGGTTGGGTGCTACCGGTGGTCGGCGATATAGCCCAAAGCGACGGCGGTATAAGCCGCAGCACCGAGCGGCAGCTCGGCATCGTTAAAACGTGCCTTGGGATGGTGCTGGGCAAAGTGTTCGTCCGTGTCGGTTACGGCCGCGCCCACGGTAAAGTACGCACTCGGAATCTCGCTCGAGATAAGCGCGAAGTCCTCACTCGCCATGGCATGGAAAAGCGGCAAGAAAGCCGCCTTGGGCAGCACTGCGCCCACGTAGCCAAGCGACACCTGAGTCATATCGCTGTCGAGTACAAGCGGCGGAACATCCGAAAGCGTCTCGATGGTCGCCGACGTACGATATGTTGTGGCAACGCCGTTTACGACCTCCGCGATGCGGGTCTTGAGGTGCTCCATGAGCTCGACGTCAAAGCCGCGCAGCGTGCCTTCGAGCACGCAGGTATCTGGGATGACGTTGGCCGCTTGGCCACCGGCAAACTTACCCACGGTCAGTGCGACCTCCTTGGCCGCCGGCACTTCGCGAGCGATAAGCTCCTGGAGCGCCAGATGCACATGCACGCCGGCCGTGATGGGGTCGATGCAGATCTCGGGGCTCGAGCCATGGCCGCCCTTGCCCTGGAGCGTGATACGGAAACCGTACACGCCCGAGAGCGCCGGGCTGCCGTAGAGCACCAGGCCAAGCGGCGACTGGCTGTTGACATGCATGGCAAAGGCCGCCTGAGGGCGCGGGTTCTCGAGCAAGCCGTCGGCGATGGCGGCGCGGGCGCCCTCGAAGGTCTCCTCGCCCGGCTGGAACAGCAGTTTGACGGTGGCATTGGCGTCGATGAGCTCGGCCTCGCGGGCCTTGAGCAGGCGCGCCGCACCAAGCAGGGCCGTCGCGTGCATATCGTGACCGCAAGCATGCATGCAGCCATTGGTGGATGCAAAGGGCTCGCCGGATTCCTCGACAACGGGCAGGGCATCCATATCGCCTCGGAGCATGACGACCGTTCCGGCCCGCTCGTCCTTGCACGTGCCATTGCCCTGAGCGGCCGCGGCCGCACCGGCACCGATCAGGCCAACGACGCAGGAACCGTCGACGAGCGTGGTATGGGGGATGTCCATCTCGTCCAGACGTGCCTGGATATAGGCAGACGTCTGTGGAAGATTGTTACCGAGCTCGGGCATCTGATGTAAATCGTGTCGCCACGCAGCGAGCTCGTCTGCAAAAGCCTGAGCTTCTGCAACAAGACCGTCACCGATAGCGGTCTGCGCCGCCGCGGTGGCCTTGGGCGCTGATTGCGGTTGAAGATCGGACAGTGCTGGTGCCATAGATGCCCTCCAGTAACGTTTTTGCAGCAAGCACTTTGATAGCGTAAAGTGCAAGGTACTACTTTAAGGGCGACGCATAAAAAATGCCGCCCCGGGAGGCGGCGCAACAAATTGTTTACAATTGCGGACGCGGCTTTCGACGCAAAAAATCGAAATGCGTCTCGCTCAAGATAATCGAAAGAAAGATGAGCGCGAAGCCGGCGAGCAGGCGCGAGGTGAGCGCCTCCCCCATCAGCAGCACCGAGAACAGCACACCCGAAGGCGACTCCATCGAAAGGAGCAGCGAGCCCGTCGAGGCTGGGACGTGCGCCAATCCAACGTTTTGGATGAGCAGCGCCACGCACGTGCAGCCCACCGAGAGGAAAACAGCCACACCGATAAATTCCGGCGTCCATGCAGAGAGGGGCGCCTGAGTCTCGAATAGCAGCGACGTGATTAAACTCAAAACGCCATTGCCCACAAACATCCAAAACGTGATGACGTTGATGTCCATCTTGCGGCCGTATTTGGCGGTCACCGACATCTGGATGGCAAAGAAGACCGCGCCGCCCAGCGTAATGGCATCACCGATGTTGAACTCGACGCTATCGAGCGCCACCAGGCCAATGCCCGCCAAGCACAGCAGCGCCGCGCCCAGGTTATAGCGGGTGAGTTTTTCGCCGCTCAGAAAATAGCTCGCGAACGGCACAAGGATGCAATACGTGCCCGTCAAAAAAGCATTCTTGCCCGCCGTAGTATGTGCCAGACCGACCGTCTGCAACGCATAGGCCGCCCACATGAGCACGCCCATACTCAGGCCAACGATCAGGTTGCGAGCGTTGAGGTGCGCGATGATGCGTTTGTGGAAGACGGCAAACATGACCAACGCCGCGGGCAGAAAGCGTACATAGAGCAGCTCGAACACCGGAATGGTGTCGAGCGCGTCCTTCATAGTGGTAAAGGAGTAGCCCCAGATGACCGCCACCGAAAGGAGCAGAACCTTCCAGAACAGCGGAGAGCGTGCGCCGGCGCCGCGGGAGGTGCCGCCCGCGCCCAGGTCCTCGCGAGCAACAGGGCTATCGGGCATCATTTCGATATTGTCAGTGGCATGCTGGGCCATAGGGCATCCTCGCGCTCAATCTGGGCGTGGTGTCCGCACGCGCATGGCTGCGTGCCGCCTCATGGTCAAATAAAAGCAGGGCGCACCGGACCCCCGGCACGCCCCGCTACTGTAGCAACAACCAAGCAGCCCGTGCAATTCACTACGCTAAAGCATCGGGTTGGAAGATCTCGATGTTCCGACGGCGTTTACGTTGCTGAACTAAATCAATTTGGTTGACTCCAGTTTTTCGATGATCCAGTCGTTGACTTTGATGACCGGACGGCGGAAGACGACGCCCAGGGCCAGCGACGGAATCAGATAGCTCGCCAGAATACCCAGCTCAACCCAGTACTCCATATGGTAGGCGCCTGCCATGGCAGCATGCATGGCGTTGATGCCGTGAGTGAACGGCAGGAACGGATAGATCGCCTGGAACACAGGACCGGTCATCTCGATGGGGAACGTGCCGCCCGAACCGCCGACCTGCATGACCAGCAGCACGACGGCGAGCGCCTTGCCGATATCGCCAAACGAAACCGTAAGCGTGTAGACGATATTGGAGAACACGAGACTCGCGACCCAGCCCGCCAGCACAAACTGCAGCGGGTCGTCGCACTGGATGCCAAAGAACAGGATGTCGCCCGCACACACGAGCGTTGCCTGCAGCAGGGCCAGACCGCCAAAGAACAGGTAGCGGCCCAGGTAGATCTCGTGCAGGCGCACGGGGATGAGCTCGTTGATAAGCTCATCGTCAACCGAGACCTTCATCATGGCCGCCAGCACGATCGAGCCGACCCAGAGCGACAGAATCGTGTAGAACGGCGCCATGGCCGAGCCGTAGTTGCGGATCGGATAGACCGGCTTGCGATCGAGCGCGACGGGGCCGGAAAGCGACACGGCCAGACCCTCGGGATCGTTGCCAATCATCGTCTTGATCGTGGCGAGGTCATCCGACATCAAGGCGCCGTCGAGCTCGTCCTTAAACGCACTGATCTTGTCCGACGCCTCGCCCAGCTGATCAGAAGCCTTGTTGACCAGCTTTGCAGCCTTGGAGAGGCCCTTTGCCAGCGAACCGGATGCGTCGGTCAGGCCGCCTACGGCGCTATCCAGGTCGCCCGAGATGCCATCAAGCGAGTCCAGAATGCCCGAAACCGTCTTCTTGAGCTCCTTGGCCTTAACCGAGAACGTGGAATCGTAATCGGATTTGGCACCCGCGATGCCGGCCTTGGCATCAGCGATGGCCTGATCGACCTCGGCACGCGAGTTGTTGACCTCGGCCATGCTATCGGAGAGAGACTTCGCGGTAGCCGCCAGATCCTTGGCATTGTTGCGGTACTCAACGGCGATTCTGCCCAGCGACGTCGCGGCGGACTTGAGGCCGTCCTTCAAATTCTCATCGCTCACCTGGTCGGCAAGGCTGCGGAGCTGATCGGCCATCGCATCGATATCCTTGGCGCGCGCATTGAGGGCCGCAGCGGCATCGTTGAGTTGGGACACCGTAAGGTCGACATGCTGGTTTGCGGTGTCGAACGCCTTCGCGAGCTCGGCAGACACATTGTCGAACGAACCAGCACTTCCATCGATTGCGGCATCGATGGCATCGTTTGCCGCCTTAAGCGCTTCTTTGGAATCATCGATGCCGCTTTTGGCATGTTCCATGAGCTGCTTTGTCGACTCATCGACGGCACCGGTCTGCTTGAGCATGCCGCTCGCCGACGTCAGCGAATCGGACGTGGAGCTCAAAATGCCCGCCAGCGACGAAGCATTTGCCTGAACGTCTCGCAGGTCCTCAATCGAATCGCCGAGCGTCGAGGACAGGTTGGCGATAAAGTTGCTGACCTGGTCGGTGCTCATGTAATCGAGCAGGCTGGACACCGTCTTAAGACCGATGCTCGTAATGGTCTCGGTAAAAGTTTCGTTAACCTGGCTCTGGACGGCGCTCGAACCCTTCTCGGTCACGATCTGCGCAATGGCGTTGGCCTTCTGATTCTCGTAGAACTCGATATCGGCATGCTTCACGTCGGTCGAGAAAAGCGTCATCATGTCAGCGCTAAACGTTTTGGGGATAACGACGGCAGCATAGTACGCGCCCGACTTAACGCCCTCGATAGCCTTTTCGCGATTGTTGAGCACAACCCAATCGAAGCTCTCGTTGCCGCGTAGGGTGGCGGTCACGTTTTCGCCCACGTTAACCTCGACGGGGATCAAATCGCTCTCGTAACCCTCATCGGTGTTGACCACGGCGATCTTAAGGTTGCCGGTATTGCCGTAGGGATCCCAGCTGCCGGCGATGTTAAACCACGCGTACAGACACGGTACGATAATGAGGCCCATCACGACAACCAAGCCGATCACGGAGCGAGACACGTTTTGGACATCGCGCTTAAACAGATGCAGGATGTTCTTCATTTATGCCTCACCTCCTTTGGAGTGCTTGCCAAGCGCGGTGGTATCTCCATCATTTGTGGCTGTGCTGTCGCTGCCCTGAGATTTATGGTGCGAGCCGATATGCGGCAAGCGGCCCGTGGACTGATCGCCGCCCTTGGCACCACGCTCGCTGGCGTTGAGGCCAAACATGTGGCGGGCGGCAGGAATGGCGGCCGTGTGTTCGCGCATCTCGCGACGCAGGTCCTCATCCGAAAGCGCCGAGATGCGCATCTGGGTATTGAGGCTCGCTCGGATATATTCGATATTGATAAGCCAGCCGCAGATGGCAATAACCGAGATGATCCAAATGACAAGCAGGATGATCTTGCCGTTATTGTCGATATCGAGAACCGTCGACAGGACAAAGAGCAGGACCTGAACGCCCACCACGGCGGCAAAACCGCCCTTGATGTAGTACGGGTAGCGATGTTCAAAGGCGACCGCATGATCGAGCAGTTCGCGACGGTACGAATCGGAATCGAGCATGACGCGCATGGCCGTGCGCAGCGAGTAGCGCTGGCGCGGCTGGTCGTTGGACTCGCAAATCATCATACCGGTCGTGGAGAGCTGTTTATCAAAGAGCAGGTTAAGGTTGAGCAGCAGCGGACGCAGCTGCAGGCCGATAAAGAGCGCCACGATCAAGAACACGCCCAGAATGCACAGGTTAAACAGGTAGTTGAACGAATACATGCCGCCGACCGTCTCGCGCAGCAGATTGATGCCGTAGGTAAAGGGCAGCAGCGGGTGCAGCCACTGGAAGAAGCCGGGCATCATCTCGATGGGGTACATGCCCGACGAACCCGGGATCTGCACGATGACGAGAATGACGCCGATAGCCTTGCCGATATGCTTAAACGTGGTGGACAGCGCATAGATGATATTGACGTAGGTGAACGAAATGGCGATGCCGCCCAGCACGAACAGCAGCGGGCTGACGCACTGCACGCCAATCACCAGATCGCCTACCGTAACGATGATGGCCTGCAACGCGCCCAGGATCACCATGAGCAACCAGCGGCCAAAGTAGCCTTGGCGCGCCGTAAAGCTGCCAACACCTTCACGGTCGACCTCGAGCTTGTAAATGGCGATGAGCACATAGCCGCCCACCCAAAGCGCCAGATTGGTGTAGAAGGGAGCGATGCCCGAGCCAAAGCTCTTGACCGGATAGATTGACTTGGACGTCAACTCAACCGGAGACGCCATGAAATCTGCCACGTCATTGACATCGACGCCCATCAGATCGGCCAGCTCGCCCATGGACTCGGAGGTCTGCAGCGCCGCGATGTCATTGGCGGCGGTTGCAAGCTTGTCCTGGACCTTGGCAAGCGAGGAATCGGTCTGGGACAGCGTGGTCTTGGCCTGGCCGAGCGTAGCGCTAAGCTGCGCCAACGTGCCGCGCGCATTTGCAAGTGTAGGTGTCATACCCGAGACGATACCGGTCAGGTCGCCCGAAACGGCAGCAAAAGAGTCGAGCGCGCTCGAGGCCTTCGGCAGCGCGTTTTGGCCCAAGTCCGTCTGGGCTTGGCCAAGGTTGGTCGCACCGGTATGAATTGCGTTATTGATAGCGTCACTGGCACCCGAAACAGCCGCTGCGTCATTCGCCATGGCGCTCGACTGCGCGGACAGACCGTCCTTGATGCTCTGAAGCTTTTCATTCTGCTCTCGAAGCAAATCGATGGTCGATACAATGCGCGCGTCAATTTCCTCGGAACCTGTCGACGTGTCATTGGCGAGAATCTCTAAGTGCCCGATAACGGCCTTATTGTGGTCGATCGTCGCTTGGAGAGACTCGAGCGAGTTGTCGATACGGGTGGTCGTAGATGTGACCGTGCCCGTCAGCTTGCCGATGGCAGCGTTCGCAGAGGCTGACGTCTTGGTGAGCGCAAGGCTGCCTTCCGAGAGCGCCTTGGAGAGCGAGGCGACAGAGTTGCCCGCCGTGGCGCGAGCCTCGCCCAGCAGGTCATTGCCCTGGGAGATCGCCTGCGTCAGCGACGGCGCCTGACCCTGCAGACCGGCAAGTGCCGCATCTGCCGAGGCAATGGAACCACTCGTCTTATCGATGGCGGCATTCATGTCGCCAATCGAATCACGCACTTCGCCCAACGTATCGGAAGCCTCTGATACCGAACCGGCCAACGAATCCTGAGTCTGGGTTGCCTTGTCCTTTAAATCGACTCCGGCATCCTTGGCAATACTGGCAACGGTCTCGCCCACCGTGGAGACAAATTCCGAGTTGATCTGCTCCTCGATGGTGTTTGCACCGGTGTCGGTAACCTTGGGCGCAATAGCGCTCTTCTTCTCATTGACGTAGTACGTAAGCTTGGGCTGATGGTAGTTGCCGTCGAGCATCGAAACCAGGTTATCCGAGAAGTTCTTGGGGACTACGATGGCCGCATAGTACTCACCGCTCTCGACGCCCTCTTTGGCATCGGCCGCAGAATCGACGAAGGTCCAGCCCAGCTGATCGTTCTCCTTGAGCTGATCGACGACCTGATCGCCCGCGTTGAGCTCGCCCACCAGGTCGTTTTGGGTGCCCCGATCGTTGTTGGCGATGGCAATCTTGATGCCCTGGGTGTTTCCGTACGGATCCCAGTTGGCCACGATGTTGTACCAGGCATACAGCGAGGGAATAACGCACACGCCAAGGGTAACCACCAAGGCGACGGGGTTCACAAGCAGTCGCTTAATGTCGCGCTTAAATATCGCAAAGGAGACCTTTGCATTGGATAGTTTGCTGCCGAGACTCACGCTTGGACCATCCATCCTGTCGTTGAATCGAATCGTACTATCGATAACCATTGTACGTAAGCGCTTTAGCGTCTCAGAGCACAATGGTGTTGAGTTTTGCGGGTAGCAATATACTACGAAGATGAGTTAACGTACAGTTGTACAGTATCTTAAATTTCAGCAGGTCACAAAACCACAACCCGCACAAATAAATGATCCCTTGGGGACGGAGGGATCATTCAAAAGGAAACGAGAGTGGAAAATCTCTCACTTCAAGCCCGCATTCGAGCCAAAAGTGGGAGATTATCCACTCTCGTTCTAATCTAGTTACGGTGCCGTATCCCCGAACTACATCAAGTTGCAAACAGCCGCCGCGAAGGCAACGGGGTCCTCGGGGAGGATGCCCTCGACCAGCAGGGCCTGATCGTAGAGCAGACCAGAGTACTGCTTGATCTTGTCGGCGTCGCCTGCCTTCTGGGCAGCGACAAGCTTGTCAAAGACCGGGTGCTTGGCGTTGAGCTCGAGCACGCGTTGGCTCTTGGGCATGCCGTCGGGCGCGCCCTCGGGTCCCTTCTGGAGCACCTTCTCCATCTCGAGCGAAAGTGGGCCCTCGGTGGTGATACAAGCGGGGGCATCGGTCAGGCGCGCGGAGACGGCGACTTTCTCGACCTTGTCACCGAGCGCCTCCTTCATAGCGCTAAAGAGGTCCTCGTTCTCCTTGGTGGCGTCCTCGGCCTCCTTCTTCTCGTCCTCGGTCGCCAGGTCAAGATCACCGGTCGCAACGTTCTTGAGCTCTAGATGACGATCCTCGACCTCGGGCTCGGCACCGTCGGCCACAGCCTTCTCGGCAGCCTCGCGGGCAGCATCGTCCTCGTAGATCTTGGGCATATCGGCGGCAACGTACTCACGCATAGCCTGGAACGTGAACTCATCCACATCCTGCGTCAGCAGCAGCACGTCATAGCCGCGGTCGAGCACGCCCTTTACCACGGGCATCTTGGCCAAGCGCTCACGCGAGTCGCCGGCGGCGTAGTAGATGGCCTTCTGATCCTCAGGCATGCCCTTGGCATACTCGGCCAGGGTAATCATCTTCTGTTCCTTGGCAGACCAGAACAGCAACAGGTCGGCGAGCTCATCGGCCTTCATGCCATAGCTCGAGTAGATGCCGTACTTAAGACCGCGGCCAAAGTTCTCAAAGAACTTCTCGTAGGCCTCGCGGTCGTTGTCACGCATATCCTCAAGGTCGGCGGTAATCTTCTTTTCCACACGCTTGGCGATGGCCTTGAGCTGACGGTTCTGCTGCAGCGTCTCGCGCGAGATGTTGAGCGACACGTCGGCGGAATCCACGACGCCGCGGACAAAGTTGTAGTAGTCGGGCAGCAGGTCGTCGCACTTCTCCATGATCAGGACGTTGGAGCTGTAGAGCGCCAGACCCTTCTCGTAGTCCTTGCTGTACAGATCGAACGGCGCGCGTCCCGGCACAAACAGCAGGGCGTCATACTCGAGCGTGCCCTCGGCGTGGAAGCTGATGGTGCGCGCAGGATCGTCAAAGTCGTGGAACGTGGACTTGTAGAACTCGTCGTAGTCCTTCTGCTCGACATCGGAGCTGTGCTTCTTCCAGATCGGTGTCATGGAATTGACGGTCTCGAGCTCCTGGTAGTCCTCGTACTCGGGCTTGTAATCGTCGCCGGCGTCCTCGGGCTTGGGTTTCTGGCGGCTCTTGGACACCATCATCTGGATCGGGTAACGCACATAGTTACTGTACTGCTGAATCAGGCTCTTGAGACCCCACTCGGTCAGGAAGCGATCGTAGGTCTCGGCCTCGCCGTCGGCATCGAGCTTCTCGTTCTCGCGCAGCGTCAGGATGACATCGGTACCGTGCTCGGCGCGCTCGCCGTCCTCGATGGTGTAGCCCTCAAGACCGTCGGATTCCCACACATGGGCGACATCCTCGCCGTAGGCGCGGCTGACGACCTTCACATGGCTGGCGACCATAAAAGCCGAGTAGAAGCCCACGCCAAACTGACCGATGATGTCGACATCGGAGCCCTGCTGCTCGGCGTTCTCGGTCTTAAACTCCTCGGAGCCGGAATGGGCGATGGTGCCCAGATTGCGCTCCAGCTCCTCGGCGGTCATGCCAATGCCGTTATCCGAGATGGTAATGGTGCGGGCGTCTTTATCAAAGGAGACGCGAATGGCCAGGTCGCCCTGGTCGATCTTGACGCTCGGGTCCTGCAGGCTCTTAAAGTTGAGCTTGTCGACGGCGTCGCTCGCGTTAGAGATAAGCTCGCGCAGGAAGATTTCTTTATTGGTGTAGATGGAGTTGATCATGAGGTCGAGCAGTTTTTTGCTCTCGGTCTTAAATTGACGCATGTGCAGTCCTTTCGCGCTACCCCCGTCCGCAAAAAACGGCCCGGTCGCCCGAGCCGCATCGCAGACCTGCTATGTTCAGACTTAGATTTTATAACCCATTAACGCGCATATATACATACGGAATCGAAAAACTGTATGTCCGAGCGCTCTGATGCGCCAATTGCCAAGGAGTGTCCCAAACTGCCGGCAGGAAAGGAACGTTCCTATCTGCCATCTACGCGCTTGGCCATCCAGACATGGGGCTGGCCCTCGTCTTCGTAATCTACCGGGGCAATTTGCGTGTAGCCCGCCTTTGCATAGAGCGGCAACACGTATTCCTGCGCATGCAGCTTAATAAGCTTAGCGCCGGCATCGCGTGCACACGAAGCACTGGCCTCGACGATCGCACTCGCCAGTCCGCGACGACGCATAGCCGGCAGCACGGCGACGCGCCCCATAATGTAGGTCTCCCCCGCCGCAACGCCTTCGTCCATGTCGCATGCCGGCAACACCGGGGCCTCTGCGTCAGCCACGCGCTCAAGCTCTTCGGGAAACACGCGCGAGCAACCGGCAAGCTCGCCGTCTACATAGAGCGTCACATGAATGCAGTTTGGATCCTCGTCGATAGCGTCGAACTCATTCTCGTAGCCTTGCTCGTCCATAAAAATGACGCGGCGCACCAACGCCGCGTCATCAAAGCATCCCGTCTTAAGTTGGATATCCATGGCTGCCCTTTCATTCAATGCGAACGTTAGGGACAGATATTAGCGAAAATGAGCTCCGCGCACGCTAAACTTCGCGCGAGCCTTCGCCAGGCAGTCGTAATGACCCGCGTTATGGGCATCGCTCGCGATGAAGCTGTACAGGTTCTGATCGAACAGGCGCTGTGCCGGCTTTTTCTCGCGACCAAAGCGACCGCCGGCAATAAAGTCCGCCGAAGCCTGCAGCTTGCAGCCCATATCGACCAGGCGCTCCGCCACGCTTACATCCTTTTGAACCGCACGATAGCGCTCAGGATGAGCGATAATCACCTGGTAACCACGGCACTGCAAATCGTAAATCGTGTTCTCGTACTCTCTAAACGCATACGCATCGGCATGCGTCGAAAGCTCGAGCAGAAACTCGTTGGTCCCATCGAAATGCAAGTGCTCCGCGGCATCGATACCAAGCTCAACGAGCTTTCGATGGTTGACCTCGAAGCCCATCTGGAGCGGAAAACCGTCAGCGTTATCACGCAGCAGCTCAAAGGCATCCCACATCTTGTCGTAATCAAAATAGGGATCACGGCAGTGAGGAGTGCAAACGATTCTGGTTACACCGGCCCGCTTGGCAGCCTCGAGCATCGCCAAGCTCTCATCGAGATCGGCGGCGCCGTCGTCTACACCCGGCAAGATATGGCAATGAATGTCACGCATAGGTCAGCCTTAATCAACTAAACGTTTGCTCGGTTGGTGAAGATGCCCTTTTTGGAAGTCCCCTGATCGTCGGAGCCCTTCTTCACCTTCTTACCGTCCTTGGTGTAGTAGGAGTAGTAGTACTCGCTAGTCTCGGTCTCGCAGTAGTTCATAACGGTACCGATGAGCTTGACCTTCTCGGACTTCTTAAGCTGACCGATGGCGTTGAGCGCCTCCTCGCGCTTGGTGAAGTCCTCACGCACGACAAAAAGCGCACCGTCGGTCAGACTTGCGATCTCGGCAGCATCGATGAAGGTGCCGACCGGGGGAGCATCAAAGATGACGTACTGGAACTTGGCGGACAGTGCCTTTACCAGCTTGGCAAAGCGGTGAGAGACGATGATGTCGGCAGGATTGGGAATATGCGGCTCGGCATCGAGGAAGTAGAAGTTCTTCTGACCCGTCTCGACAATCGCCTGGTCAATAGAAACCTGCTCGGAAAGGACTGCATAGAGTCCGCCGCGGGAGCGGACGCCGAGCATATCGGCAAGGGACCTGCGACGCATATCAGCCTCGACCAGCAGGACGCTCTTGCCGCTGGTGGCGATAGCCTGGGCAAGGTTGATGGAAACCGTAGACTTGCCCTCGTTGGGAATCGAGGACGTAACGGTGATGGTGCGAATGGGGTCGTCCACGCTCGCAAAGCGGATGTTGGCCAGAAGGGTCTTGGCGGCATTCTGTACAACGAGCTTATCGGTGTTCTTTGCCTTAGCCATGCCTATTTACCACCTTTCATAGCCGGAATTCGGCCAACAACGGGAATGCCCAGGAGCTCTTCTGCCTCTTCGGCACCGCGGATGCGGGTGTTGAGCATGTCTGCCAAAACGACATAGGCAACTGCGATAAAGATGCCCGCGAGGAACGCGACAGCAACGTACAGCATACGCTTGGGGCCGCTGGGGACTTCGGGAGTCTTAGCCTCGTCGATAACGTTGATGCTCTGGGCAGCGCCGACGTTCTGAGCGACCGTACTCACCGAGCTGGCCATGGCCTTTGCGACCTTAGCCGTCTCCTTGGCATCGGTGCCGGTAACCGAAAGCGTAATGACACGCGTGGTGGTCTCGGAGGAAACAGACACCTTGTAGTCATCCAGATCGGTGAGGCCCAGTTCATTGGCTGCGCCGCTCTTAACGCTATCGCTATCCAGCAGCGTGGCGATATCGTTGGAAAGCATCTGACTCGCCGAGAGATCGTTGTAGCTCATCTGGCCGCTATCGTCGGTCTTGGCGAGAATGTACATGCTCGTCGTCGCGGTATAGGTGTTGTCCATCGCAACGAAGGACACGATGCCCATGGCGATCGCGCAGACCACCGGAAGGGTGATGACCAGCTGAAGGTGCTTCTTCAGCAGCTGGAACAGTTCGAGAAGGGTCATGCAGCTTGCCTTTCATTTCCCCAGTTCGGATTGACAAAACTGTCCATATGTTATCGCATCTTTTTACCGAGACCAAACTCTATACATAAGAAACAGGCTCTCCTGTAAAAATGTCGGAAGCAATCGTAAAATTGCACAACAACGCCGCACCCGAAAGTCAAATGCGGCGTCTGCATCAATATCTATGTTGTATCGCTATGCGAATGGCTCGTCCTGCTGTATGGGAAACGTCACCGTAATGGTGGTTCCCACGCCCAACGCGCTCGACAAATCGAGCGTGGCGTGATGATACAGGGCCGCATGCTTGACAATGGCAAGCCCCAGGCCGGTTCCGCCGCGTGCCTTGGACCTACTCTTGTCCACGCGATAGAACCGCTCAAATACCTTGCCCTGTTCTTCAGGCGCGATACCGATTCCCGTGTCGGCGACCGCGAGGAACGGATGGCCTTCGTCGTTGGTGCCGCACTGCAGCGTAACCGTACCGCCGGGCCGATTGTAGCGGATGGCGTTGCTTGCCAGATTATAGATGAGCTCGTCGATCAAGCGCGACACGCCTTCGATGACCACAGGCTTGGTCTCATGACTTATCGTCACATTCGCCTGACGGGCGACCTGTTCAAGACGCTGCTCAACCGCGTAGATGGCACGCGAGAGCTCAATAGGCTCCGTGGACCCAATGGGCACCGCCTCGCCCTCAGTTGCACGCTCGGCCTCGTCCAAGTTAGACAGCGTAAGGATGTCGTTGACGAGCGCCGCCAAGCGGCCTGCCTCACGATAGATGCGACCGCCAAAGTTGCGCAGGTCGTCCTCGCCCTCGACCATGCCGTTTGCGATGAGCTCGGCATAGCCCGAAATCGCCGTAAGCGGCGTCTTGAGCTCATGGGTGATATTCGCCGTGAACTCGCGGCGCATACGGTCGTTGTCCGCCAGCACCGCCATTTGGCGCTTGAGCTCCTGGCGCTGCGACTCAATACGCTCAAGCATGGGGACCATCTCGGCATAGGCGTGCTCATAGCTACGGCGTGGGTGGTCCAAATCCACCTCTTGCAACGGCGCGATGATGGCACGGGACTCGCGGCGCGCCATAAAAAACGAGAGTACCGCACCCGCTGCTGCGACAAGCAGCATCGGCGCCACCATCGACAGCATAATCGCCGCAACGCCAGGCTGGGCCTGCGCCAAGCGGACAACCTGGCCGTTATCAAGGGCGACGGCGCGATACAGCATAATCTCGTCGAGCGTAGAGCTTGCGCGCTCCGCGGAACCCGAACCACTCTCAAAGGCCTCGATGACCTCGGGGCGATCGCCATGGTTGGGCAGTGTGGAAGGCGACGCCTCGTTGTCGTAGGCAACCGATCCATCCTTGTTAATCAGCGTGATGCGCAAGTCCTCTCGATCGAGGCTACGCAAGAACGGGATGGGCTCCTGCTGCTCGTCGAGGGCGGCAGCAATGAGCTCGGTTTCTTGCGCCAGGTTGGCACTCGTGGCATCCGCCAAGGTGTTTTGCACAAAGAACGCACCCAGCACCGTAAACGCCACGATAACCGCCATGGCGCAGACAAAGATCGTCACAAAAACGCGGTGCGACAGCGTATGTTTTCCCTGGGGGGCGAAGACCACGGGTTACTCCTCCGATGCGGTGGCCGCGGTGTCGTCACCTTCGGCACCATCACCGGCAGAAGGCTCGGCCAAGCGGTAGCCCACGCCGCGCACGGTCTCGATGGCGCCGGCATGCTCGCCCAGTTTTTGGCGAAGCGTCTGCACGTGCACGTCAACGGTGCGCGAACCGCCGTCGAAGTCCCAGCCCCACACGCTCTGCAGCAACGACTCGCGGGTAAAGACCACGCCGGGCTTGCGCATGAGGTACTCGAGCAGGTCGAACTCGCGCAGGGTGAGCTTAAGCGGCTCGCCGGCAACGGTCACCTCGCGATGGCTGGGCGAGAGCACGATGTCGCCCACGCTGAGCACATCGCTCGCCTGCTTGACCATGCCGCCGCGACGCAGCAGTGCGCGGCAGCGGCTCGCAAGCTCCATGAGCGAAAACGGCTTAGTCAGGTAATCGTCGGCACCGCCATCGAGCGCCATCACCTTGTCGAGCTCGGTATCCTTGGCGGTAAGCATCATGATGGGCACCGTCGCCGTCAGGCGATCGGCACGCAGTCGACGCATAATCGCCAAGCCATCGGTATCGGGCAGCATGATGTCGAGCAGGACGGCATCGGGTACCCGTCGCGCCACGGCAGCCTTAAACTCACCGTCGCACGAAAAGCCTTCGGCCTCAATCCCCTGCTTGCGCAGCGCATAGACCGTCAAATCCCTGATGTTGTCATCGTCCTCGACGTAATAGATCATGTTGAACCCCTTTGCGGCCGGCATGACCGCATCTTAACCCTAAAGGTACCTTTACTAGATGGTATCAGCCAAAACGTCCCGTCAAATAATCCGCCGTGCGCGGATCGGTCGGATTCTTGAAGAGTTGCGCGGTGGGCGCGTGCTCCACCAGCTCACCCAGCAAAAAGAATGCGACCGAATCGGAGATACGCGCCGCCTGCTGCATATTGTGCGTAACGACCACGAGCGTGCAGGTCTCTTTGAGCTCGCAGGCCAGCTGCTCCACCACCAGCGTCGACACAGGGTCGAGTGCCGAGGTCGGCTCGTCCATCAGCAGAATGTCGGGCTGCACGGCAAGTGCGCGGGCGATGCACAGGCGCTGCTGCTGTCCACCCGAAAGACCCAGGCCCGACTCCTTGAGCTTGTCCTTGACCTCATCCCATAGCGCAGCGCGACGAAGGGAATCCTCGACCAGCCCATCCAGCACAGCGCGATCGCGCACGCCCATGCCGCGCGGCCCATAGGCGACGTTGTCGTAGATGCTCATGGGAAACGGGTTGGGGCGCTGGAACACCATGCCCACGCGCTGGCGCAAACGGCAGATGTCGTAATCGCCCAGGATATCTTGACCATCGAGCGCAATCTTGCCCTCGATGCGGCAATCCTTGATGCCGTCGTTCATGCGGTTAAAGCAGCGCAGCAACGTGGACTTTCCGCAGCCCGAAGGCCCGATGAACGAGGTGATCTGCTTGTCGCGGATCTTGATATTCACGTCCTTGAGCGCATGATGGTCGCCATAGAACAGGTCGAGGCCCTCGACATCGATGCGCGTCGGCGAGGCGGCAAGATCCTCTGCCGTGGGGCGAGTCGCATCCCCAACCTCGCGCTCATGCGCGGCCTCGGCCTGCGCTTCCATGAGTTCTTCAAGCTCCGTGGGCTCCACAGCCGCAGCAGCCGTCATACCGCATACCTCCACATCGATATCAATTCAGCAGTATCGATAGTAGGAATCGCGGCTCATATGCACGTGAGCGCATTGTCAAGTGTTTGTAAGGGCACACTGGCTATGCGGCGGGCAGCTCGATGGTGAATATCGTGTGTTCGGGCGTCGATTCACATGCAACGGTACCGCCGTGCGCGCATACGATCTCCTTGGCGATGGCAAGCCCCAGTCCAGCGCCGCCGCGATTGGTCGCACGCGCCGCATCCAGGCGATAGAACTTCTCAAAGATCACCTTGAGCTTTGCCTCAGGGATGGGATCGCCCTGATTGATAAAGCGCACGCGCACGCCACCGCCGTCCCGGCGTCTGGCCTCGATCGTGATGGTCGAGCCCTCATAGCTATAGGCAACGGCGTTTTTCATGATGTTGTTGAACACGCGAGCCATCTTGTCGCCATCCACGAGCACCGTCAGGTCCTCGCGAATATCAACTTGGGCTTCCTTATGCTGCTCGTTGAGGATGGGATAGAACTCGTCAGCCACCTGAGCCAGCAGCAACCCCAGATCAACATAGCCGCGCGTGAGCACGATATCGTGGAAGTCAAAGCGCGTGATATCGAAGAACTCTTCGATGAGTGCATCGAGCCGGTGCGCCTTGTCGAGCGCCACGCCCGTAAAGTGCGCACGTTGCTCAACCGGCAGCTCGGGAGCCTCTTGCAGCAGCGAAAGATAGCCCACCACACTGGCAAGCGGGGTGCGTAGGTCATGTGCCAAGTACGTGACCAAATCGTCCTTGCGATGAGACTCGTCACGCAGAGCTTGCTGCACCTTGTGCTCACGGTCACGCACGCGGTTAAGGGCGCCCTCGACCTCCAAGAAGTCGCCGTCAATGTTGTCCCAGGTGTCGGGGTGATCGATCAGGCGATCTTGAATACGAGCGGCCAGCACACAATCGGCATGCTGCTCGCCCTGCTCGTAGCCCTGGTAGTACAGGGCGCGGCCGCACAAGAACAGCACGCACACGGCAAGCGCCAGCACAAAGCCAAGCATGTTGAATACAAAGCCGGCATCGAACAGCACCGGCCCTTCAATGCCGCCGAGCGCCATGGCGCCAATCGCCAACGTCATGGCCCACGCGGCGCCGCCAATCACCACGCAGCGGCGAACGATCTCAAATCGATCGATCAGCAAAAAGCCGATAAGCAGCACCGCCAAGATTCCGGCGATGTTATCGATGCCAATCAGCAGCAGGCTCAGCAAAAAGAGCAGCACCGTTGCAAGCGCGCGGTTGTCGACGACCGACCTCACGTATTCAAAGAGTCGATCGGGCACCTCGAATGCCTGCCTATCGTCTTTTGTCATATCCACTTCCCCACCATCAAAGGCGCTATTCGATTATGTAGCCGACGCCCCAGACGTTTTTGATAAAGCGCGGCTTTTGTGCGTCGTCGCCGATCTTTTCGCGCAGGTGGCGAATGTGCACCATCACCGTATTGTTGGAGCCGGGCATAAAGTCCTCGTTCCACACCGCGCGGAACAGGTCCTCCACGGCCGCCACGCTGCCGCGATGCTCGACCAGATACAGCAAGATGGAATACTCGATGGGCGTGAGGCGAACCGGTGAACCGTCCACTGTCACGGAACGAGCATCGCGGTTGATCTCCAGGCCGTCGAGCTGAATGGTCGGCGACTCGGCCGCCTGTGCACGGCTACCGTAGCTGGTGTAGCGGCGAAGTTGAGCGTGCACGCGCGCGATGAGCTCCAGCGGACGGAACGGCTTAACCACGTAATCGTCCGCGCCAAGCGAAAGGCCCTCGATCTTGTCTTGCTGGGCATCGCGCGCCGTCAGCATGATCACGGGATAGGTATGGCTGGAACGGATTGTACGCAGCAGCTCAAACCCATCGATATCGGGCAGCATGACATCCAGCAGCGCCAGATCGAACTCCTGCTCCAAGATTGCCTTGGCGGCATCGGCCCCGCTATAGGCAATCTGGACATCAAAGCCCTCTTTTGTAAGGTAGATACCAACCAAGTCGGCGATGGCCTTTTCGTCATCAACTACCAAAATGCGCTCGTTCATGCGTGCTCCTCTCGCGCTCCATTATGCCCGAGGCGACGCATGCCACACACAACAAGCGTGGGTGATTAAGTCGGCCTTAAGCACCCTTGTGCCCGTTCGGGCGCGGATGTGGGCCACGCACGCACGCGATGATCGCCGACGCCGGCAAACGATATACTCTAGTTCCAGAAGAGACCATCCCGTCGAAAGCGAAATCCGTGAAGTCCCTCACCTCTTTTGCAAAGCGCTCAGCCCAGCTTGCCGCCGGCTTTGTCTGCGCTATCGCCCTTGCCGCTGGCGTGCCCACCGTCGCCGGCGCCCAAGTGCTCACGACCGACAATGTTTGCGGCAAAACCGCCGATGCGCGCGGCATCACGGCCGAAAACCTGCCCGATATCGATGCGACCAATGCCCTCGTCATGGGCAAAGACGGCACCGTCTACTATGCCCGTGGCGCCGATGAGCAGGTCAAGATCGCCTCGATCACCAAGGTCATGACCGCGATCCTAACCGTCGAGAATTGCAAGATGGACGAGAAGGTCACGGTGAGCAACGCCGCAGCCACCGTGGGCAATTCAACAGCCGGCCTACTCGAAGGCGACGAGCTCACCGTGAAGCAGGCACTGCGCGGCCTGATGATTCCCTCGGGCAACGACGCCGCCATCGTGCTCGCCGAATATGTGGGCAAGAAGATCGACCCCAAGACCAAAGACGCCGAGGCCACATTTGTGAAGGCCATGAACGAGCGCGCTAAGAAGCTCGGCTGTACCGGTACGCTTTTTGAAAACCCGCATGGTCTGGACTTTGATGAGTGGGCTGGCAATATGCACTCAACCGCACACGACGTAGCGCTGATGATGCAGGAGGCCATGAAAAACGACACGATCCGCGAGGTCGTAGCGAGCGAGGATTCCTGGATCGAGGTCACGGGCGCCGACGGCACCGACCATTCGCATTCCATGGACACGCATAACTATTTGCTGGGCCAAGATGGCAACATCGGTGGCAAGACCGGCACCACCGATGATGCAGGCTATTGCTTTACGGGTGCCTACAACCGCGATGGCGACGAGATCTACACCGTCGTTTTGAACTCCACCGCCACCGACCAGCGCTTTACCGATACCGCAACCCTTGCCAATTGGTACTACGGTCATAAGGTGACGGTCGCGATCGCCAACACGCAGGAAAAGACCGCCAACGGCAACCCGCTTATGGCGCGCATTAGTCAAACCGACTGGACGGATAAGACAATCGACGCCACGCTCGCCGATCCCACGGCGCAAGCGACCGTGTTTTCTCTTGCCGGCGAGGTGACCGAAAAGGTTAGCTACGATGACCTTTCGGGCACGGTGCATGTTGGCGACAAGGTGGGCAGCGTTACGCTCAAGCAGAACGGCACCAAGATCGCCGTCATGGACCTGGTTGCCGACGAGGAAGGCGCAGGGCCGAATCCCATTGAATGGCTGCTCGTGAAGCTCGATCGCTTGGGCCGCCGCATCGACAACCGCCCGCTCACAGCCGAGAGCGAGACCGTAGCCAAGGCGCCCAAGGCGTAGGGCCGGAGCGATATCACATCGAACCAAATGAGGCGTCCAACGGGGCGCCTCATTTTTGAGGGTTCGAATCCCCAGCGCCCTTTCTCGATAATAAAAAAGGGCCCCCGATGGGACCCTTCTTTAAAGTTAAACTGGCGGAGAGCTGGGGATGTCCGGACATGCTACGCATGCCCTCCGGCTTCAAAGCCTGGCGGCTTTTCGCCCACGGGCTACAAACGCTTTCGCGTTTGCTTAACGCCCGTGCCCTCTCGGGTTCGAATCCCCAGCCTCCTTTCTCCGCACAAAAAAGGGCCCCAAATGAGACCCTTCTTCAAATTCGTACTGGCGGAGAGCTGGGGATTCGAACCCCAGATGCCCTTTTGGGGCATACTCGCTTAGCAGGCGAGCACCTTCGGCCTCTCGGTCAGCTCTCCGTAACAGCCGTTCTATAGTAACCAAACAGCCGAAGTTGGGCAAGGGGAATTTTGAGGCGTTTCCTCTTTTACCTCTCTTTTACCAGTAAACGTCTCAGTCAACCATCTCAACCTGCAACATCTGCAGGCCGTAATCCCCTCCAGATGTTACAGGTTGAGACAAAGATACAAGGACGGCCCCAGCGACAGCGCGGACAGCCCATTCTTTATTAGTCCTCTCGAACGGTCTCCAACAGATAATCGCGCATGTACGGAATTGCAAACGAAACACAGCCATAGCCCGCGGGCTCAATCAACCCCGCATCGATCAGACGCTTGCGATATGACCCAACTTTGTTCGCCGACAAACCCATCTTCTTGGCGATATCGCCGTTGGCGATATCGACGCCCTCGCATTGAGCCATCGCCGCGAGATACTGAAACTGCCGTTCCGACACCCTGCGCAGCGCTGGGGCAATCACCATAGCATTAAAGCTATCAAGAGCCGCCTGGATACCCTTACGAGCCGCCTCTTCGCTCACGCTCTCCGCCCCACTGCGCGCAGCAACCTGCCAAGCGTAATATCCGACCAGCTGGACCATAAAGGGATAGCCTGCCGAAGCTTTTGTTAATAGCTCAGCGGCACCTTTGTCGAGCTCCTTGCCCGCTCGTCTCATCGTATCCTCAAACGATCCGCCAACTTCAAAATCGGAAAGCCGAGTAAGTTCAACATGTTTGGCTCGCTGAAGGAACGTCAACGTATCATCCACCACCACGCCATCTACCGATGTCGGCAGCCCGGCGAAAGCGAAAGCGACATTCGCTCCTTGGCGGATCAAGAGCTGCATCTCATTGCCTAGCTCGCGCATTTCCTCAGTTGAGGCATCCTGGATCTCGTCGAGCGTAATGAGCAGACCACCGCGCTTCGCGGCATCGTACATCGCCTCGCCCAGATGAGAGGCCGACTTCGACATCTCCATGGAGCCAAGGCTGACCCCTAAAATCGATGGGGAAATCGAGATTGATTCAAGACGAACGTTTCGCTGCAGAGCCTCGAGGATTCTATTGCAAAAACCAGCATTGGAGGCAACGTCAACGACCTCGAATCCTTTTTTGCGTGCAAGGTCACCCAATGCATTAAGGAGCACCGTTTTACCTGTGCCTCGGACGCCCGAGATGCGCATGAGTCGATCGGGGGCACCAGGACCATTCTCAAGAGCCTCGGCAAAGTCATCCAAAACAGTGTCCCGTCCGATAAGCTCAGGCGGATTCATGCCCGCCGTTGGCTTAAAGGGGTTAACAGTTTTCGTCATTCTGCCCTCCTCTACTAGTTTTAACAACTTTAACAAAGTTTAGCAACTTTAGCAGAGTTTAACAGTTTTAGCAGGCTCGGCGGCTTTATGCCTTACCGATCCTACCGGGTCCTCCCGCCCGCGCCGATACAAATAGCGCGGTGCGGCCCCTCTATATCGCCCCTACCCCAGCGAGCGGTTGAGGGAGCCGAGCTCGTCGTTACCCATGGTGCGCCACATTTGGAAGATGCAACCGCGTGCCAGGAAAAAGAAGCCGTTGTCGACTAGTTGAACAGCGGCATCTGCAAGCTGATTCGTCACGGCGGACACTGGCGGCAACTCAAGTCCAGCCTTGCGGATAGTCTCGACCGCTTCCTCGAACGTCGGAGACTCGCTGACGCCCATCTCGTTCATAAGGCCCTGCATTTCTTCCAGCGCGCTGCTGCCCGACTCCTCGCCGCGCGGCACCAGATGGTAACAAGCCAGCGCCAGGTCGAGCTGATCGCAATTCCAATAGGCAAACGCCAAGCGATAGAACAGGTAGCCGATTGCAGAACGATCGCTGGCAATACGTAGGCCGTGGCGCGCCACCTCGATAATCTCGTCAAAGCGCTCCAGACGCGCAAGCACGTTGATGAGCGCAAAGTGCGACTGCATGGACGAGCGCGCCAGATCGTAAAGATGGCGCACCTCGGGCAGTGCTCGTTCAAAGTCCTCTTGCTCGGCGTAAAAGCTGCAGATCTCGTGCTGGGCAAAGTACAGCGCATCGGGCGCACGAAGGATTCGCACAGAGCGGTCTTCTTCCAACACCGGTAGCACCATGCGCACCAGCTGGTTATCGCAAAACTGCGTTTGAACCGGACCTGTCGCCAAAAGCTCGGCGACGGCGCACTTGGCCTCCAACTCCTCGACAAGACGGGAAAAGCCTTCAAAAGCACCTGTACGGTCGACTTTTGCCTGCTCGCGCAATTCAACAACACGGGCCACGTATGGGTCGTCGTCCTCTTCCATGACCTCCAACTCATCAGCCGTATCGGCAAGCAGCAAATCGCGCAGCGCCGGCGGCAGCGTGCGATGGTCATCACGCGGACGAGCATGAACCTCCGCAGGCTCAATCGTCTCCGGAGCGGTTGACTCATACGCCTCAAGCACACGCTTGCACGGCATATCGTCCATGTCCATGCTCTCAAGATCCTTGGCGACAGACACGCAATCGGCCAGATAGGCCGCGCGCCCAAAGAAATATGTTGCGACAACGCGCTCGCCCTGCCCACTGTCGGGAGCAGCAATCTGCACATAGCAGCGCGTGATGCAGGTGCCCGCGGCAAAACACGCTGCCGCAAGCGTGAGTGCCACGCGCGCATCGTGCTCCGCGGCCCAGATCGCACGCGTGTCCTCGTCCAGCTCGCGCCAGGCGTCATCTTGAGCGTCGTATTCACGTTGCGGCATAGCATCCACGACAGAGTGCCCAAACCGAACGAGCATAATACCCTCGGCAACGTTTGCCCGATAGGTATAGTCGAGCCGTGTGACCACGTTTAGTGCCTCGACAATACGCGCGAAGCGGGTACGCACATCCCACTCACCGCCCGGCTGGCACGAAACCGTTCCCGGTTTGGCCCACGGGTTATCGCTCGAGGCCGTATCGAGCAGTCGGGGAACATCGTTGGTCGTCTTGGCGATATGCCACGCATCAAAGAGCGCACAGCCCTCAAGGCTCGGCGAGGATGCCACAGGGACCAATCCGGCCCCGATGCGCTCAAGGATGCCGGAGAGACGGTTGAGACGGCACTCGATGGCGAGCAGCGTGTCAATCTCGTCCTGATCCAGCAGACTACGATCAAAATTGAGATAGAAAATCTTTGAGCGATCAAAACGAGCCAGGCTCATCTCGGACTTGGCAGCGATGGTGCGCAGACGGGGCAAGTCAATTTCGCTCATAAGGGTGGCGGCATAACGCTCGATACCGCTCGGATTCTCGGCATGGTCAACGCGGTAAAGCAGCGTCTCGATAGCATCGGGGAGCGGTGCCGTGTTAAAGCCCAAAAACACCTCGACCGGCTCGGGCAACTTTACGAGCTTGATCTTGTCGACAACGTTTTGCATGTCCGTATCGAGACCGTCGACGCCCGCCGTGCTCGCAATGGTATTTTCGGAGTCAGCGAATATCACGTAGCGCAGGAACATCGATGCCATGAACTCGCCGTAAGGAAGGGAGCGGGTCGAATTCCATGTCTCGTGATCGGACTGTTCGCGCATGGGGCCTTCGGGAGAGCCGATGACTCGCGCCCGGGAGCGCATCGTCCCATCGGTACCCCTGACTGCAATCTCACCGATGTTGGAATCGGACTCGTCAAGAATCAGCTGCATGTCGGGATCGTCGGGCAGCGATACTTCGTTAACGGGGCGGTCCACCTTGTACACCTCACCCGAAACGCTTACGTAGCCCAAAAGCGACACATGGCTTTTGCCGACGAATTCAACGACATAGCATGATTCATGCGGGTCCTCGCCAAAGAGCTTCCAAACCACGCCATACGAGCGTCCCGCAGGCTGCTCGGGCATGGCCGGAAAGCGCTTTTTGGGATCGAGAAACCTGAGCTTGTATGTCGGACGCTCTGCCACGAAATATCACCCTGATCGGTCGCTTGAGAAGGAGTGGTCGCGAATAAGTCGCGACATCTACTCGGAATCTTACACGAGTCGACAGGAAATCGTCCCTTTGGACAAAAGCACTCAAGCTGGCGCAAAAGAAAAGCCCCCGTTGCCGGGAGCTTTAATCTCAAATGGTGCGGCGTATAGGATTCGAACCTATGACGTTCTGATTCGTAGTCAGACCCTCTATCCAGCTGAGGTAACGCCGCAGCGCAAGACATATAAAACCACTTTAGCTTATTGGAGTCAAGCACAATTTCAAACTTTTTTGTGGAACGCAGTCTTGTCATGCTGCTCCGCATATACCGCCATTCCCCGTACGATCGATTGGCTTTTCGATCACGTCAAACTTAGCATCAAGTTCCCTCAGGAGCGATCTCACCCGCTGGGCACAATCATAATCGGCAAACGAGATGCTCAACATGCGAGCAACCTGATTAGATGTCTGGACCCCATAGAAATGCTCTAGGGCCACAAGCCCCTCGTGCGCCACAAACGTCTCAACCACATGAGGCGACTCCTCGTAGCACCATTGCGTCAACGGCCCCTCGCTCGTCTGTCGAACCACCAGGCCACCCATGCCAGACGGCTCACACGTCACAAGCAGGTACTCCCCGCCCTCGTCGCTCTCAAACAAAACCACCCGATCATCAAACAGCTCCATCGCGTCCCCTTTCTCTCGCTCTTATTTAGCAAAAGCATAGCAGGTAGATGGCTGTATACAGAACAGTTGTTCGTGTGTTTTCTATTGAGCTGTCCGCGCGGCATGGTATGGACCTGCGCACGAAATAGGGCGCCCCCGAAGGAGCGCCCTTGCATATCGCCTATGCAGCCAAGTTACGCGACCGGCTCAATCTTCTCGAGGCCGCCCATGTAGGGACGCAGGACCTCGGGGATCGTGATGGTGCCATCGGCGTTCTGGTAGTTCTCCAGGATGGCGGCCATGGTGCGGCCAGCCGGCAGGCCGGAACCGTTGAGGGTGTGCAGATAGCGCGAGCCCTTGAAGTTCTCGGGGTCGCGATACTTGATGTTGGCGCGACGGGCCTGGAAGTCACCGCAGTTGGAGCAGGAGCTGATCTCCTTGTAGGCGTTGTAGCTCGGCAGCCAGACCTCGATGTCGTAGGTCTGACGGGCAGAGAAGCCCAGGTCGCCGGTGCACAGGCTAATCACGCGATACGGAAGACCCAGCTGCTGCAGCAGGAACTCGGCCTCGGCGGTCATGCTCTCGAGCTCCTCGTCGGACTCCTCCGGCTTGGCAAACTTGACCATCTCGACCTTGTCGAACTCGTGCTGGCGAATGATGCCGCGGGTATCGCGACCAGCGGAGCCGGCCTCCTCGCGGAAGCAGGGGGTGAAGGCGGTGTAGCGGCGCGGCAGGGTATCGGCGTCGAGGACCTCACCGGCGTGCAGGTTGGTGAGCACGACCTCGGCGGTGGGGATCAGGAAGTTGTCGCCCGAGACGTGATAGGCGTCGTCCTCGAACTTGGGCAGCTGGCCCGTGCCGAACATGGTCTGACGCTTGACGACGATGGGCGGCCACCACTCCTTAAAACCACGGCTGGTGTGCGTATCGAGGAAGAAGTTGATGAGGGCGCGCTCAAGACGGGCGCCGGCGCCACCGAGAACGGTGAAGCGGCTGCCGGAGAGCTTGTTGCCGCGCTCGAAGTCAAGGATGTCGAGGTCGGTGCCCAGATCCCAGTGCGGCTTAAAGTCGAAGTCGAACTCGCGCGGGGTGCCCCAACGACGGCGCTCGATGTTCTCGTCCTCGTCCTTGCCGTACGGCGTGGCCTCGCAAGGAATGTTGGGCAGGTGAGCCATGAAGTCGTACTGCTCCTGCTCGAGGGCGGTGCGGCGCTCGGCCAGACCGTCAATCTTCTCGTTGACGGCGCGCACGGCCTCCTTGGCGGCCTCGGCCTCGTCCTTCTTGCCCTCCTTCATCAGGGCGCCGATCTTCTTGGACTCGGCATTGCGCGTGGCTTGAAGTTCCTCAACCTCGGTGATGACGACACGACGCTCGTCGTCGAGCTCAAAGAACTTCTCGCGATCCCAAGACGTCTGGCGGTTAGCCATGGCGACATCGATGGCATCGGGGTTCTCGCGAACAAACTTGATATCAAGCATTAGATCCTCCGGCGATATACATTCCATTTAGGTTGCAACCTTGTACATGTATGGGCAAGTATATACTTATGAGCGTTTACGACCCAACTCAACTACGCAAGAAGGCACCCAATGGACGCAGTTTTTTCCTTTTTGTTTGGCACCCGCACCGGTTTTGCCATCCTTTTCGCCGGCGGCATCCTGCTGTTTGCGATTATTGCCTTTGTAATGGAGAAGCGCACCCATAAGATGTATGTCGACCGCGGCCCCAAGTCCGAGGACGAAGAAGACAGCTTCTGGGACTAACCTGCCAAAAAGGGACAGGTTTATTTTGGTCGGTTTTATCTGGGCAAACGCAAGTGCCCCGCAACTGGAATTGAGCCAGTTGCGGGGCACTTTTCGCTAAAAGGACAAAACCGCAGGAAAAACCTGCCAAAATAAACTGTCTTTTTTGGTCGGTTTTACTGGAGGGTTGCGTCGATTGCCTTGACCAGGGCGCTGCGCATGCCGGCGTCCTCGAGCGCAACGACGCCCTTGATGGTGGCACCACCGGGCGAGCATACGGCATCCTTCATCGCCGCAGGATGCTGGCCAGTTGCAAGCTGCAGCTTTGCCGTACCCAGCACCATCTGGCTCACAATGCGATAAGCATCCGCACGCGGGATACCGTGCTTGACCGCCGCATCGCCCAGGGCCTCGATTGCCATGGCGACAAACGCCGGAGCGCAACCACCCACCGTGCCGCCCACAAACAGCAGGCTTGTGTCGAGCTCGACGACAGCGCCAAGCTTACCGAGCAGGTCGAGCACCACAGCACGCTGCTCGTCGTTAAGCGTCGAAGCCTTCTCGCAGGCGATGACGCCCTCGCCCACCGAAACCGGCGTGTTGGGCACCGTCGAGATATGCGCGACGCCCGGCAGGACCTGCTCCCACTTGGCACTGTCCCAGGTCCAGGCAACCGACAGAACGACCTTTTTGGCAAGAGCATCCTTGAGCGGGGCGAATACCTTCTCGATCATGTACGGTTTGACCGCAGCGACCACGATATCGGATGCGGCGACAACCTCGGCGGCATCGTGGCAGGCGACCATGCCGCGCGCCTCGCAGCGCTCAACCAGTGCGTCGTAGCGACCCGCGCAGGCGCACATGTCGCTCGCAGCTACACCGGCAGCGATCCAGCCATCGGCCATAGCGCTCGCCATATTGCCAAAACCGACAAATCCAATCTTCATATCGCATAGTCCTTTCAGACACATTCCTCAAAACGAAAGGTATTGTCCCACGCCATTGTTTCGTATTGCCGACCTATTTGTGATACGGCTCGCCACGACTGATCTTGCAGGCACGGTAAATCTGCTCCAGCAGCACCACACGCGCCAGGTTATGCGGCAAGGTAATGCGTCCAAAGCTGAGCATCTCGTCGGCTCGTGCGCGCACGTCATCACTCACGCCGTCCGAACCGCCGATTACAAAGGCAATGTCGCTGCTGCCTCGCAGCATAAGATCGTCGAGCCTCGCCGAAAACTCCTCGCTCGAGCGCTCCTTGCCCTCGATAGCCAGCAGGATCACATGCGCTCGAGATGGCAATGCGGCAAGAATCGCCGCCCCCTCCTTGTCGCGCGCGGCATCCACGCCGCCCGCCTTAGCCGGGTCGATATCGGCCACCTCGCGGATATCCACCTTGGCATAGGCACCTAGGCGCTTGGTGTACTCAGCGCACGCGTCCTTCCAAAAGTGCTCCTTGAGCTTACCGACGCAAACGACGGTGTATTTCACGCGCGTCTACTCCTTCGAATCGTTTTGAACTTTGCCGGCGGCCAGCATCTGCTCGAACATAGAGGCCGACTGCGAGAAGTCACTCGGCAACACGACCGTCGAGTTTTTGCCCGTACGTGCGAACTCCGTCATCATCTCGGTCCACTGCGTAAACATGAACAGCTGGTTGGCCTCATCGTTGCCAACACCCGTCTCCTGGATAATCTCGAGCGAGTCCTTGATGCCCAGCGCGATCGCCTTGCGCTGGTTGGCGATGCCCTCGCCCGCCTTTTCCATAGCCTCAGCCTCGGCGGTCGCCTCGGTGACGCGCTTGATGCGGTCTGCCTCGGCGAGCTCCTGTGCCGCAGCGCGCTTGCGCTGGGCGGCGTTGATGTCGTTCATGGAGTTCTCAACCTCGGTCGGCAGTGCGATTTTGGTGATGAGCGTCGACACGAGGGTGAAGCCGTAGGCGGCCATCTGCTCGGAAACGGTAGCGTTGACATCCTTGGCGATGTCATCCTTCTTGGCAAAGACCTCATCGAGTGTGTAGACGGGGATGGAGGAGCGCAGGGCGTCGGTGATGAAGTCGCGCATCTGGTCGACGGGCTCCTGCAGCATATAGTAGCTCTTGTAGATGCCCGAATCTGCCGGGCCGGCGCCCATGTCATAGCTCACGTGGTACTGAGCGGAGACCTCAAGGCCAATGGTCACGTTGTCCTGGGTCTTAACGTCGATGCCAAAACCATTTTTCATGGTGCGCAGACTCACCGTGGCGGCCTTGCGGTCAATCACGGGCACCTTCACGTGGAAGCCCGCGTTGACGATACGATTGAACTTACCCAAGCGCTCGATGATCACAGCGTGCTGCTGCTCAACGACGTAGCAGGCGTTGGGGAGCAGCAACAACAGGATGATGATGGGAATCAAAAGGCTGGTAAGGGCGGCGATGATACCGGAAAACAGCATGGTCTCTCCTCTGATAGGCACACGTTGGCATTAGGATACCCGTCCAAGGAGATCGTGCATAACAAAAAAAGCTCCCATTGCTGGGAGCTCTTTCAATCAATGGTGCGGGCGAAAGGACTTGAACCTTCATGGGGTTGCCCCCATACGGACCTGAACCGTACGCGTCTGCCAATTCCGCCACGCCCGCGTGCAGGAATTAGAATAACGGAGCGCCACCGCGAACGCAAGAACTATTTTTGAAAAAGTTTGCAGGCATTTTCCCAAGCGGCATGCGCGATTGTTTCGGCGTCCTCACCAGTGCGATCGACACGGTCGTTAACCAGCGCGTTTGCCGTAATGGAGATCATTGCGGGCTCGCATTCAAGACCGCGGATGGGCTCCGGAGCCATATACGGGCAATCCGTCTCGAACAAAATTCGATCGAGTGGGGTTGCCGCAAATGCCTCGCGCACGTCGTCGTTGCGCTTAAAGGTGGCCGCACCACCATAGGCGATATAGCAGCCCAGCTCCACAAAGCGCTCCATCGTGGCGCGGTCCTCGCCAAAACAGTGCAGCACACAACCGGCCTGGGGCACGCCCACCTCACGAAGCACGTTGTAGGCGTCCACGTGCGAGGTACGCTCCTGGTCCATGTCCTCGTGACGCAGATGCAGCTCCACCGGCACGTTACGACACACGGCAAGCTCGAGCTGGCGCGCCATGCAATCAATCTGCACGCTGTGGGGCGCCGGCGTGATGTCGTCGTCGTAATCCATGTGGTAGTCCAGACCGATTTCGCCAATACCGGCACACAAAGGGTCATCAAGCGCAGCAACAACCTGCGCGTGAATGTCGTCGGTATAGTCCGGCGCGCCATACGGATGCACGCCGGCAAGATACTTGATCTGCGGGATATCCTGCATCGGCAGAATTTCGCGCACGAGCCAGTCGCTATAGTCCGTCACGCTGCGTTTGTCAGCGATGGGGTCGAACATCGTCACCAACAGGTCGACGCCCGCGGCTTTGGCGCGCACGAGCGTCTCGGGCACTTCTTTGCCCCAAAACGAAAGCAGATGCGCATGTGTGTCGGCAAGCGGTGCCAAGGGCACGGGACAAGCAACCGTCTTCTTTTTCTTGGTAAACGTCACGCGTTCGACATTAAGCGTCATGGGAAAGCTCCCGAGCCAGGCGCACAAAGTCGGCGACGCCGAGCGTCTCGGCGCGCGTGGTGGGTGCGATACCGCAAGCCTCAAAGGCGGCATCGAGCACGTCCTTGGCAAAGCCGTTGGCGCTCATGGAATTGCGGATGGTCTTGCGACGCTGAGCAAATGCAGCATCAATCACGCGGGCCACAAATTCGCGATCGAGTCCTTCGGGCACCACACCGTCAACACGATCGATACGCACGACAGCCGAGTCCACGTGCGGCGCCGGCATAAAGCAACGCGGCGGCACCTCAAAGCGACCCGTCACCTGCGCATACAGGCCGAGCTTTGCCGTATAGCCGCCATAGGTCTTGTTGCCCGGCACTGCGGCAATGCGATCGGCAACCTCCTTTTGCACCATGACGACGGCGCGCTTGAGCGCCGGCATCGTCTGGAAAAATTGCAAAATGATCGTCGCCGCCACGTTATAGGGCAAGTTCGCGACAAATACCGTCGGCTCACCGCCCGCAGCCTGTTCAATCTGCTCCGGGCCCACCTTAAGCGCGTCGCCCATGATAAAGCGGAAGTTGGCATAGTCGGCGGCGTGGGCGTCGAGCACCGGTTCGAGCTCAGGATCGGCCTCAATGGACGTAACGCACGCCGCTTCCTGCAGCAACGCAAGTGTCAACGTACCGCAACCCGGACCCACCTCGAGCACGTGCTCGTCACCTGCAAGCTCGACAAGCTCGCAGATACGCTCGATCACATGATTGTCGATTAGAAAGTTCTGGCCCAGGCGATGCTTGGTCGCAAGGCCAAACTCCTCCAGCAGCTCCCTAGTGGCCGTGGGGTTTGCCAAAGGCGAAGTTGTCATAGTTGCCTCCTTAGCATGATGGCGGCGTCTTGAAACGAAAGGGCATGGACCGTTGCGGCCATGCCCTTACATCTAAACAGCAAATTGCCGATATGGCGCTCGCGCGGTCTCTACGCCAGACGCGGGAACAGCGGATCGCCCTTCTCGACGGGCTGACCACCAGCAAGCAGGCCCCAAGCGCAAATGCCCTTGAGGTCGTCGGTCGCGGCCTCGCTCTCGCAGGACAGGCGGCGCAGAGCCTCGGCAGAGGTCTGAGGCATGAGCGGCATCAGCAGGTGAGCGGCAATGCGGATGGCCTCGAGCAGGTTGTAGATCACAAATGCCAGCTCGTCAGCCTTGGCCTCGTCCTTGGCAAGCACCCAGGGCTCGGAGTCCTCGATGTAGTGGTTGGCGGCATGGATGAGCTCCATAACCTCATCCTTGGCTCCACCGTAATCGAGCACGTCCATCTTGGCCATGTAGCGCTCGACCAAACCGTCGGCAATCTTTGCCAGCGGGTTATCGAACGCGTCGGCAGACGCCGGTTTAGCCGGGGCGCAGCCGTCAAAGTACTTTGCGCTCATGTTGAGCGAGCGCGAGATGAGGTTGCCCCAGCTGTTGGCCAGATCGGCGTTGTAGACCTGCTCCATGCGATCGAAGCTGATGGCACCGTCGGTGCCGGGGACGACGTCGGTCATGAAGTAGTAGCGATAGCCCTCAACGCCCAACATGTCGATAACGTCCTGCGGAGCGATAGCGTTGCCACGGCTCTTGGACATCTTCTCGGCCTTGCCAGTCTCGGCATTGCGCACGGTCAGGAAGCCGTGGGCAAAGACGTGCTCGGGCAGAGCCTCGCCGATGGCCATGAGCATGGCGGGCCAAATGACGCAGTGGAAGCGGATGATGTCCTTACCCACGATGTGGAACTGCGCGGGCCAGCGATAGGCCAGCTCGGCACGCGCCTCGTCGGTGTCGACACCGTAGCCGACGGCCGTCATATAGTTGAGCAGCGCATCGAACCACACGTAGGTCACGTGACCCTCGTCAAACGGGACCTGAATGCCCCAGTCAAAGCTCGTGCGGCTCACGGAAAGGTCGTTAAGGCCGCCCTCGACAAAGCTGCGCACCTCGTTCATGCGGAACGCGGGCTCGACAAAGTCGGGGTGCTCGTCATAAAGCTTGAGCAGCTTGTCCTGGAAGGCGGAAAGCTTAAAGAAGTAGGACTCCTCCTGCACGCGCTCAAGCGGACGGTGGCAGTCGGGGCACAGGTGCTGGCCGACGCTGCCGTACTCCTCGTCGCCCTTCTGGACCTGCGTATCGGTAAAGTAGGTCTCGTCAGGCACGCAATACCAGCCGTCGTAGCTGCCCTTATACAGGTAGCCGGACTCCTTCATGCGCTCCCACAGGTACTGCACGGCATGATGCTGGCGCGGCTCGGTGGTGCGGATGAAGTCGTCGTTGGAAATCTCGAGCTTGCTCCAAAGCTCTTTGAAGTGCGGAGCCTGGCTGTCGGTCCACTCCTGCGGCGTCATGCCATGCTTGGCTGCGGCCTCGGCGACCTTCTCGCCGTGCTCGTCCATGCCGGTCAGGAACTTGACGTTATAGCCGGCGGAGCGACGATAGCGAGCCTGAACATCGGCGATGATGGTGGAATAAGCCGTGCCCAGGTGCGGATCGGCGTTGACGTAGTAGATGGGCGTCGTGATAAAGAACGAAGGCTTGCTTTGATCCATGGGGTTTGTCCTCCAGAAAAACGTTGCATACAGGGGATGATTCTAGCGCAAGGGCTGGATATCCTCCATCTATTGCATATCGAGCACCATGGCATAGACATCGCGCTTGCGGCGCGAATACTTCTGAGACAGGCGCTTGGCCACCGCAGACGCGAGCTCCCCCTCCTCGAGCGCGGCGCGGATATCCTCGCGCAGGGCCTCGTCGGGATCCGCTGCCGCGGCGCCAACCGGCACGATACCGGCCTCCTCGTCCTCGCTCGGCGGCGCGATGACCAGCGCAATCTCGCCCTTCACCTCGCCGCGAGCACGCAGCTCCTCGGCGAGCTGGGCGGCGGGCCCGCGCAAGACCTCCTCGTGCAGCTTGGTAAGTTCGCGGCAGACGGCAACCTCACGCTGGGGAAAAACCTCTGCCACAGCCTCGAGCGTCGCCACGATGCGATGTGGAGACTCGTAGAAGATGAGTGCGCCGGGAACCACGGCAAGGCGCTGCAAACGGCGCACGCGGTCGCCGCGCTTTCGACCCAAAAAGCCCTCGAAGAAAAAATGTTCGCAGGGAATGCCGGACGAAACGAGCGCCGTGACGCAAGCAGAGGGCCCGGGAACAACTTCGACGGGCACATCGGCCTCACGCGCCGCCTCGACCAGCGCCTGGCCGGGATCGGACACGCTCGGCATGCCGGCGTCCGAGGCAAAGGCGAGGGTCTCCCCCGCCAGCAGACGGTCGACCAGGCCGGTGGCGCGGCTGGCGATCACATTCTCGTCGCAACGGACAAGCGGCTTGGAAATGCCCAGGTGCATCAGCAGCTTTGACGTCACGCGCGTGTCTTCGCAGCAGATGACATCGGCAGCGGCAAAGGCCTCGCCAACGCGCGGGGACAGGTCGCCCAGGTTGCCGATGGGCGTGCCGACCACATAGAGTTTGCCCGTATGGGCGCTGTTTTGCGTCATATCAACCTATTCAATCATGCCGCGCTCGAGCGTACCGAGCGCCGCGCGGGCGTCCCATGCTGCAATGCGCTTCTCGGTCTTCCACGTTTGGAAGAACCAACCGGCAGCCGGCGCAAACGAAGCCAGCTGGTTGGCGATAAACACGCGCTCGTAGGCATTGCGGCCCTCGGGCGTAACCGACGAGTTGGCAAAGATCGCCGCGCCCGACCATTCGCCCACCAGCACGGGGAACCCAGTCGAAATCGCCTCTTTAAGCTCGCGCTTGTTACGCGAAATCGCCGTCGTCAGCCCGCGGGGGCTCGTGATGTCGAGCGCATGCTCGTCGCGGTAATGGTACAGGTGAAGGTCCATGTAGACGTTCTTGTACTTGGCGCCGCGCATAAAATGCTTCCACTCGCTGGGATGCCCCGAAGACGAAAAGACGACGATCTTATCCTCGGGCATATACGAACGGACGAGCTCGTAGGCATCGCGATAGAAATTGCGCAGGTAGTGAGCCGGAATGCCATCCGTCATGGTGAAGAGGCTCTTGCGGACACTCATCTGCGGCGTATCCAGCAGCTCAATGCCCAGCAGGCTCTCGGCCTCGCCGTAACGCTCGGCCAAGCGCTCGAGCACGTCGAGTGCGACATGGCGGCCGTTAGTGGACGAATGCCACTCGGCAACAGCCTCCGGCGTGGCGGGCGAATCGTTGGAATCGCCCTGGCCACCGGGCACAGTCGCCAGGTCAAGCAGCACGCGAATGTTGTACTTGGCAGCCCACTCAATTGCACGGTCAATGTAGTCGACAACCGAGATGTAGGACGCATCGGACCCCTGTGAGCCAAAGGCATACCAGGGCACCGGCAGACGCACGGCATTGAGGCCAATCTGCGCCATGCGGCGAAAATCATCCTCGCTCACAAACGTCTCGTAATGGCGGCGCATGCGCTCGTTGTAAGCGGCGGTACCCATGGCCTCCTGCAGCTCGGCCGCGTTGGATGCACCGGTCGCCGCGTATAGCGACGGGGTAACCCAAGGCTCGGGAATAAACCAGCCAGAGAGATTAACGCCGAGTATCCTCTCCATCACTGCCCCCTTCGGATCATGCAGGTCGAACCCGCATCGTATTGCATAGGATAAGTATCGTTTTGAGTATACCCGCGTGTGCGGACAGACGACCGAACGGTCTGTAAAGTGATGCGAAAGTGGGAGGAATGTCTGGGAGCAGACGGGATCGGAATGGTGCGACGAGGTGTGTACGCGCGCCGGAGGCAGGCACCGGAAAGTGTGTCCCGTTCTATCGCTCAATAATGGGGCGCATTTTCCGCAGAACCCTACATAAAAGAAAAGGACCCCTTTGCAGAGGTCCTAGTCAATTCAAGGTGGCGGGGAAGGGAATCGAACCCCTGACACGAGGATTTTCAGTCCTCTGCTCTACCAACTGAGCTACCCAGCCATTTGAGGTGTGCCTTGTTTCAAGGCTTGATTAGTATAACCAAGGACGCGTTCCGGTCAACCGAGAATTTTAAAAAAGTTTTTGAGCACAGCCTCGGTTCTATAAATCGGCACGTCAGAGACATCAGCCGGCAGCAAGAAGTTTTTCGCTCAGAGCCGCACGGGCAAACTCACTTGGCGTCATCCCCTCGGCAGCCGCCCGTCGACGAATGGCCTCCTTCATTCCCAGAGGAATCTTGACCGACAGCGTTGCCGTCCCCTCACCTGAGAGTGGGGGCCGTCCATGCACGATCCCACCAACGGTGTGTTCGCCATCCGGAAACTCTCCGCGCTCGTACGACTCGCACCACGCGTCAATCATTTCATCCGTTACAACCTGACCATTGGCAGCCGTATACGCCTTGCTCATCATCGACCCCTTCCGTCAGGTGTTTTTTGGCGTTGGGATGGATCTCAACATCCATGCATCTTCTCCTCCATCTTACCCAATTTCGTATGACGAAAGTCCGCTGTCGCCAATTCTTAAGCCGGCACGCGTTGGAGAGCAGGGGTCGAAACAATGATTGAAGAGCGTTCTAGTGCGGCCCAGGCGCCGGGGCAGGAGCACATACGCCAGGGACATACGTTTTCGTAGCGCGCGAGGATATTGCCGTCGCGATCGATGAAGGCGATGTCGATGGGATAGGCCATAAAACACGTGTGGACCGAAGAGCAGCGTGGAAACGCCATGACGAGCGGCAGACCGTTGGCGGCAACCGGACACCGTCCCAGCATGCCGCGCAGGCGCACGGCAAACGACTCCGCCACCGCAAACTCGGCCGGCGTCCAGCCCAGCCTATTGAGTGCCCGCGCGTAGGCGATGTAGGACGAGACCGCGGTCACTTGACCACCCCCGGACGCCACGGATCGACCGTCACCGCGCGCTCGTGTGACAACGTTGCCGGTGCCCCCAGCGAAACGCCGGCGATGCTGAGCGAGCTCGGCCACGGCTCATAGCGCATGGTGCAGGTATAGGTCCTAAACGTGCCGGAAAGCGAAAGCAAACCGCCATCCGATGTCGTCGCACCCTGTTCGCTCGAGACCTCGATCAGCAAGTCATAGCCTTCCATGGCATGTTGGATCTGAGCCTGAACGGTCGCGGAAGCATCGATGGAGCTGCCATCGCCCTCCCCGCTCGGCGCCACGGCATGTGCTAGCACGATATCGGGCACCACGCGATCGAAGCGTGCGACCGCACCGGCAAAGACCATGACGTTGTACACGATAAGCGCCAGAACCAGCAGGACGGGCGTGACCACGGCCATCTCGACCGTCGCCTGGGCGCGCTCCTCGCACAGGCGCGTGCGGATGCCCATTACGACCCACCGCCCAGGGCACCCGCCAGTGTGGTGACATCGACGGTAAGTGGGATGGAACCGCCGCCGGGCAGCGGAATCTCCGCAAGCGTGAACGTCGTGCCGCTGATGGTGCGCTCGACTTGATATTCCAGCGCTTCGCAAAGCGCCTTGGGATCGGTCACGCCCAACGGAATACTTCGCAGCTTGTCTTGCGCTTGAGAGAAACCGGCAATGTCAGACCCCGGACTCTTAATGACGTTGGCGGAATCGGTCAGCACCGGCTTTCGCAGGCGCAAGTCGCACGGTTCCAAACCCAGCGCCGCCACGGACGCCGAAACGGTATCGCCGAGCCACGATGCAATGGAGCCCAACGCGCCGTTGCCCCCTCCTAGGCCCTTAATCATCTCGTCCATAAGTTCGTCGGCCGAACCTTGGATGTCTCCGTATCCCACAAGCAGCCGCCCCCAAACATCCATGACGCCGTCGAGCACACCGGCAACGCCGCCCGAGCGTTCCTTCAATGTCGAGAAAAATCGCGAAAGCACGTTGTTTTGCGCCGTCGCCTCATCGGGCGCCAGCACCGCGGCAGAGATGGCACCGCGATCGCCAAGCCTAACTGCCGTGTTAAACGAAGAGTTGAGCTCATCGGGGCTCGAGATGGCACCCGAAACCGCAAAGGCAACCACGCCGTTGCGACCGGGCGGAGCGATACGCGGACGCTCGCCCGAAAGCGCTTTAATGGCCTGGTCAAACGCATTGCCCGCACGGTCGGCTTCGTCCTCGGTCTGACGCTCGAGCTCGAGCTCCTTGTTGCGACAGTCGACGTAGTCCTCCAGGGCGTCTTTAAACTTGTCAAAGTGATACTCGAAGCCGTTTTCGATAGAGGTTGAAGGCGCCGCAACGGCACCAAGCGACAAAACGCCAAAATGGCATTTGCTGCATTTATCCTGTCCATCGTAATCGGCAACCGAAGCAAATCCGCTCGGCGTCCCTTTCTTATAGTTAGGGCAGGTCGTCCCGTAATGCAGATACGCCTTGTCATCGTTCACGCTCGTCGGCCACACCGCATCGGTATAGAGTTCCGTCGCCCGAACCTCATCAGAGTTGCGCGGCAGCAGCGGAATATAGGAGGAAACCCTGTCTCCGTTCTCGGTTATATGTGCCCGATCGACCTCCGCGCTCGCATAGGTATAAAACGCCTTACGCGCCGCAGACTCTGCCTTCATCTCGACACTCGAGCCGTGGGGCTTCTCATTTGTCAGACGCCAGTGGTAGTAGTCCTTCGCGCGATCAAGGGCAACTTGGGGCTCCCACGTAACGCTCGATGAGTAATGCGGATTTTGAACACCGGAGAGATCCGTTAGGCTTTTCGCACGCTCCCACATGCAAGAACAGCTGCCGACCGAGCCCTTGTCAGACCCACCACAATCCGCCAGCCAAGCACGCTCTTTAGCCTTCGCCGTGTCCTCAGAAGCCTTCCGCAGCTCCTCGGCCGCACACTCTAAATCATCTGATGTGTCTTTAATGGTATCGGTCGAGATCTCTGATCCTTTGAGCGCAGCGAAGTCAGACTCGGATGTCCTGGGCACGGCAAGCGCCGTACCGGTATAGGTCACACTATCGGTATCCTGCGCCGACACCGCCTGCGTGGCACGCGCGGCGATCAGATACGGCAGAGCCGTCTCGATTTTCTGTAAGCCTTCCGATGCGCTTTTGGCAAACTTGTTGCGCGTTTTAATGATCTCAATCCCGGTGTCGACCATATTGCCGGCAACTGATTCGGCACCCGGGATGAGGATGGCGACCAGGCCCGTCCCGATCGTGGCAAACCCCGCCAGGCCCAAACTCAAGATGCTCGCATCAACCACCGTGGCAGCCGTGTGATAGGACGACACTACGTTGGCACCCGCCAGCGCGCCGCTATCAGCCGCCACCTGGGTATCCCCGGCACGCGACATGCTCCATATCGCCGCGGTCGACGAAAACAACAATGTGAGCACCACTAGGATGACCACGGCAGAAGAAAGCGTGGTATAGGCGCCGTCTTCGATAAACAGATCGACACCGGCTCGACCCATAAAGCCGCCTCGCTTGCGATGGCAGCTCGGACGGTGCGTCAAAACGCGTCTAGACCAGAAACACTTAATCCCATGCAGCAATCCACGAATCATAATCTCCCTCCAGCCATTCGGGACGCGATTGATACGAGACATCGACCTTGAGCTCAACGTAGCCGCCCTCGGCGGTACCACCCATAGCCTGCGCAAACGCACCGATCACAGGCAACGGCTTGACCTCGCCGGAAACGGACACGGACGAGACGCCACCCGCACCGGCCCGGCCAAGCTCGATATCCCACGACAACGGCCCGCCGGCATGAAAGATCGAAACGTTGGGCACTGCGGCAAGTCGGCGGCGGGTGAACTCCTTAAGATCGTCGTCCTCCGCCGTCGTCGTGGTCATGAGCCGCGCGGTCTCGGCGGCGGCAGACTCCATGACCGCGCGCGTATAGAGCAGGCACACCGGTTGCAGCGCGAGAAGGATGAGTGTCAGAAACGTCGGCAGCAAAAAAGCGGCCTCGACCGTAGACTGCGCCCGGTCCTCGCGCGCGATATCAATACAACGCGATGTCCTTAGCGCCCGCAGCGGCGTCGATAACCGACGTCGAGGCAACGCCATGGGATGCCGCCCGCTCAACCAGCGCCGCCAAGCGTCCATCGGTGCCAGCACGCCAAAGTCCCGCAATCGCCAGCACGATCGATAGCAGCGCCACCGTGACGATGGCGTATTCGACCGTCGCCTGGGCAGATTCCTCACGCAGGACATCATGCATTTCACGATCCCTCCTTTGAGTCCGTTGCCTGCGGGCTCAGGCGCACGGCGCGCAGACGACACGAAGCATCGCCAGCATCCGCGGCAACCGTCACCATATCGACCCAGCCGCGTCCGTCGCGCACGATGGCGCCCCACACGTTTCCCTTGATGTCGAGATAGCCGCTCAGAGCAAGTTGCGCCGTGGGTACCTCGCGATAGGCACGCAGCATATCCGCCGCCGCTTCGGTCATCGGTCGGTCCTCGGACCATGCAAGCCGGACCGCAATCGCGTTGCCCTCAGGCGAATCCGTCGCAGTGCCAGACCGCTTGTCGAGCGTCCGCAGAAAGGTTTGCGCCGTGACAGCGACATCCGAATCGTCCGCATCTCGCATCTCATCTTTTTGAGACGCCACCGCCGAATCTGAGCCCAAATCGGAGGCGGTCCCAGGACGCTGCTGCCGCGCGGCGTTAAGCCCCCAAAGCACCGCCGCTATCGCCACGGTCAGGCAAGCAAACACCAGCAGCACCCCGATGGGGCGCTCGCCCTCTACAGGCTGTTGATGCCCTCGCTGATAGCGTTCCATAGATCTTGGACCTTGCCCTTAAATGCGACGATGGCGATAATCGCGATCACCACGAGCACGCCGACCAAGATGGCATACTCGGTGGTACCCTGTGCACTCTCCTCCTGCAATAGTTCCTTGGCGCGCTGACGAACATGTGCCGCCCGGCAAAACGCCCAGCCCTGGACCTTGCCAGCAGCGTCAGTCATCGTGTTCATGTATTCCTCCCTACATCATCCCGCCTGCTCCCAGCAGCGGGCCCAATATGGACAGAAGCAACGCCGGCAAGATGAGCGTGCCGGTGGGAATCAGCAGCTTGACGGGCGCACGCTCGATCTCGCGCTCGACCGCGGCGCGATGAGCCGCACGGATCTCGCGACTTTGAGCGGCCAGCGTCTCGGCAAGTGGGGCACCCAGGGCGAGCGCCTGCCCCACCGTGATGGCAAAGGTCTCGAGCGCTCGCACGTCCAGGTCGCGCGCGGCGGCCAACAACTCGTCCTCACGCGTGCCCACGCCCACCTGCCACGCCATGCAGGCGCGCTCAAGGCGAAGAGCCAGCACTGACCGGCGGTTGGCGCAGAAAATCTCAAGCGCCGCATCAAACGAAAGACCGGCCGAAAGACCCAAGCGCACAACATCAATCATCTCGGACACTTCGCCGAGCGACACTCGCGCCGGGCCGCCCGCTCCAACCGCGCCCTTCACTCGCGCGGTCAGAGCATCGACCACCGAGCGACCCGCGGCAGCGACCAGCACCGCCTCGCGCTTGCAGGCCTCTGCGATCTTGCGTGCATCCGCCCGATCCAAACCCGTCGCGACAAATACACTCAGGGCGCACAGGCAAGCCGCAACTGCAACCGGGACGCTCATAGCTCCACCCGCATAATGCGTCGGATAACCACCAGGGCAACGGCGTTGAGGGCAAGACCCAGCACCACAGCGCCCGCGCCGGCAGGCGTCGCAAGACCGCGACGAAAATCTGCCGAAAGCAGCGCCAACACCGCGCACATGCCCGTCGGCATCGCCGCGACCATATGCGCAGACATGCGGGCCTGCGACGTCTTAACATCTAGGCGGCGCTTGAGCTCAATGCGCTCCCCCACCATGCTCGACGCCTCGGACAGTAAGTCGGCAAGCGGAGCACCGGTGCGCTGAGACACCTTAAGCGCCAAGGTCACAAGCGAAAGGCCGGGAGCGTCGATGCGCACGAGCAAGTCATCGAGCGCGTCGGTCGCCGAGATACCGCAATCGATCGCCGCCGCCACCCGCAAAAACTCGGTATGCACCGGTTCTTGCGCATGAGCGCCCACAAAGCGCATGCCCTGGGCCAGCGAATGTCCCGAGGCAAGCGACATGGAAAGTGCGGTAAACGCCTCGGGCATTGCCTCTTCTGCATCGTGTTGCTCGCGCCGGCTCTCAAAGCCATCCCGAGCGGCGCCAACGGCAATCGGAGCAACAAGTCCCAAGGCAAATCCGAGGGGCGATAACGACACCATCGTTAGTAAAACGCAGCAGACACCGCTCGATAGCAGTAGAAACGCCAAACGCCCCGAAGCATCTTCGATCACGAGGCCAAGGCGATGCGCCGGAGCCAGCGATGTCCACGAACGGGCGATCTTTTTCAGCAGATCGTTTTCCACCAGCTCACGCGGCAGCTTCTCTGCCACCGTCTCGAGCGCCTGACGCGCCAGCTCCGCCGGCGGCACCTGCGGCACACGAGGTTCCGCCCCGCACGCCGTCGCAACAGAAAACCCTGCCAAACCCCCTACGACGAGGGGCACAGCGACCTCCATTCGTCCACCTCCTCTTGTGTGAGCGTCCCCGACCGCAGGCCTTCTGCGATAAACGGCGGCTCGCGGTCAAGCGTCCAGGTGCGCTCGGCGGCATCGAAAGTCACATAGCGCTCGAGCTCTACGCCGCCCGACGCGGCGCGACGCACCCCCGAATACGAGGAGACGAAACGCCTGCCATCGGCGTGGCGCTCGGACATCACGATACCGTCGAGCGCCATGGCAATCTGCTCCTCGATGAGCTCACTCGGCAGGTCGATGCCATAACGTGCAAGCAATGTCAGACGCACCACGGTCTCCTGTTCTGAACCCGCATGAAGTGTGGTGAGCGACCCGTCGTGGCCCGTGTTCATGGCCTGCAACATGTCGCAGCACTCGGCACCGCGCACCTCGCCCACCACGATGCGGTCGGGGCGCATGCGCAGGGCATTAGTTACTAGGTCGCGAATCGTCACCGCACCCTCACCCTCAATTGAAGCCTCGCGCGCCTCTAGGCGCACCACGTGCGGATGATGCGCAAACTTGAGCTCGGCAGAGTCCTCGATCGTCACGATGCGCTCGCCGGTGGAAATCTCGCATGACAACGCGTTGAGCAGGGTGGTCTTACCAGATCCCGTGCCTCCCGCAACCGCCAGGTCCTGTCGCAGCGACACCGCGCACGACAGCAGCTGCGCATACCAAAGCGGCAGCGACCCCAGCCCCACAAGCTCGTCCAGCGAGCAGATACGGTCCGAGAACTTTCGGATGGTGAGAATCGGTCCGTCAATCGCCACAGGCGGAATCACCGCGTTGACGCGATAGCCCGTTTTGAGGCGGGCGTTGACGATGGGGCTGCGTTCGTCGATACGGCGGCCAAGTGGCGAGATGATGCGGTCGATAAGCACACGGATCTGCTCATCATCCTCAAACGCATGCTCGATGGGGTACAAGACGCCGCCGCATTCAAAGAAAGCCGAGCGGCAGCCGTTGATCATGATCTCGGTAACGGTGTCGTCCTCGATGAGCGGCTGCAACGGCCCCAAGCCCACCACGTCATCCAAAATCTCGTCGATGATGGTCTCGCGCTCGGGCGTCGCGAGATCGGTCGGTTCCTCAACATTGAGCGCCGCCTCCACCGCGGGACGCAATTCCGAGCGGGCAAGTGCCGGGTCGATATAGGCGCTGATACGCGCCACTTCGTCGTAACCCATGCGGTCCATCACGGCGCGCTTGGTGCGTCGTTTCACCGCGCGGCGACGCCCCGCATCTACAGGCGCTGCCGCCGCTGCAGCGCCGGCAGCCTTAATCCTCGTTTGCAGGCTCATCGCTGATCACCCTCGCGCAACCAGGGAAGGCGGATACGCGGGCGTTCGGTACGCGTTGCACGGTCGGCGACCATATCGCTCCAAGGGCCGACGGCGCACCCCAGTTCCACGAGCATCTCGCGCGTAGCCTCGCGCACGCTGGTCGCAAAAGCGCTGGTCTGCCCCACTGCCTCGTCAGCGCGTCCAAACGCCATGAGCGCGGCGAGATCCTGCCCGCCATCGGCGATATGAATCTTGGAGCTCAACGCACAGGCAATCTCAAAGCGCATGGCGACGTCCTCGTCTGCCCCGCGCGCACCGAACCGGTTGAACACGGCGCTCATGCGCGTGCGCGGCACACCCACTCGACTTGCCAGTTCAATGACGCGCGACGCCGATGTCGCGGACGACACCGCCGCATCGCCAACGACCAGGCAACGGTCGCTCGCCGCCACCGCAGCCGCCACGGCATCACCCCAAAAGACCGAGGTGTCGACAAAGACCACGTCGGATTCGCGACGCAGAACATCAAGCAGTAGCTCCACCGGACGTGCCATGAGCTCGGCTTGCTCGGGCGCCGCGACGGGACCCCAGAGCGTAACGCCCGGCGCCACGCGCATCGATGTGGCTACGATATCCGGCTCGGTGAGCGTGCCCGCCGCCGACGGCTCGATAAGTGCCGCCATATCGCGCGGAGCATCGACGCCTAACAAGTCGTAAAGGTTTCCAAACATCAGGTCCAGGTCGAGCACGGCGGCACGCAAGCCCAACAGCGACGATGTGTGTGCCATGGTGGCAACGATCGTCGACTTGCCGCAACCGCCCGAACCCGAAATGGCGCAGATGACCGGAGCTCGGTGCGGCGAAGCGGCAGCGTCTGCCGGCGGCATCGGAGGCGGCGGGGCGGGCGTCGGTGGCAGCGCCCCCGTCTCCCCCGCCGCAACCACACGCTGCGTCCAAGCCGGCATGGCAGCTTGTTCGGTCTGCGAGGCAGGCTCGTTCTGCGCAATCTGCTCATGCTGCATCAGCGACAACTCGCCGCACCCGGCAAAGCCCTCAACTTCGTCGAGTTCATCCGCCAGATTCACGCCGTGCACGTATCCCAAATCTACAGCCGGGGAGTCGCCAGCATGCTGCGCCGGCCCTCCAGCGTCATCGTATACAAGGGGGTTCCGGGGGCGCCGACCATGCTCGGCTTCCGCTTTTCCATAATCATCAACACGCGGGCCTCTTGTAGCGCGAGGCGCCCCGGGTTCCCTATCAACAAAAGCATCGGGCTCAATCGTCATGCGCCGATCGGAATCAACCGCTCCCTCGCCCGCGCGCCCGTTGCCGCATATACTGTGCGCAGCGATGACCTCGGTCGCCCCTGCGCGAAACAGCCCCTCGATATCCGACGGATCGAGTGCTTCTATCAACACGACCACGCGACTCACGCGGCCTTCGGCCGTCAGGCGCGCAACAGTCTTGCGCACATCTTCGGTATCAAACAGAGACGCCGCGATGATGGCGGCCCCGCGGCGCGACGGAAACGCCCGCGCCATGGAAACCAGCCCGTCCAGGTCACCCACGCGAAGCACCTGTGCACCCGCATCACGGCCCTCGACTTCCCGCTGCAACAGCCCGTAATCGCCGCACGCGCAGCACGCAAGCCAGATCGCCTTCATCACTCGTCGCCTCCGCTCTTTTTGCCGCGCGCCGTGGCGGGAATCGTCAAGCTGACCGTTCCCTTGCCCGAGGCTCCCAGCAGTTCCTTGACGTCTTCGGGGTCAGCCGCCAGCGTCACCCATTCGATCTTGCCCTCGCGCGTGGCACCGGAATCCTCACTGGTATCGATCACGTGCGCGCCGCACAGTCGATCGGTTACGCCATCTTTTTGCACGTACACGTCCACATAGCTGCCCACGCCCGTGGCACCGCCGACCGAGTGCTCGGCATCGACCGCCACCGAAACGGCGACCTTGCCCTTAGGCACCTCGAGCTTGTGGCTCTCGGCCTTGGTGTAGACATTGCAGATCACGGCGTTTTTGGGAATACGCGAAGTCGTCACGTCGCCGCGCACCTGGCGCAGCTCGGTCGCCGCGTCACGCGGCAGCAAACTCGTCAGCCATTCCTGGGTTATGACATTGGTCTCATCGAGGGTCTCGCCCACATCGATATCGCGCGCCGCGACGCATACCTCGACGCGATCGCCACCATACTTGGCCAAGGTCTCAGCCTGGACCTGTTCGGCTTGCGAGCGGATCGACGAGCCGTAAACCATGCAGAGCAGAGCAGCGAGCACGCCCGCGACCAGACTGATGGCGATGCGCTTGCTCTTGTTCACGGCCGCTCCTCTCATGGCAGTGCCGGGCGAATGCCCGTACCACCATTGTCTGGGCGGTCAGAGTGCAAAGCGGCGCAATCGCGATCTTGGTTTTCGATGTCAAACCAATCGCTAACCAAAAGCTGACCAGCCCGTCAAGCTCGTGGCAAGGTTTTGGTCAGCACGTCAGCAAACTGCATATTTCGAGGCTATTCCGCAGCAAAAAAGCCGTCTCCCGAACAGTTGGGAGACAGCTGTCATAGGAAAAATCAATTACAGATGGACATCGGGATCGAGCATTTGAGCGCTCACGCGCATGGATGACGCCAGGTTTTGGAACGTTTCCAGACGCAGGCTGTCAATCTGCCCGGCGTCCTCGGCCTCGCGAACGGCGCAACCCGGCTCATGGGTATGTGTGCAATCGCCAAACCGGCACGCGCGCGATGCCTCAACAATCTCGGGGAAGGCGCGCGCCAGACCCCGCTCGTGACCCACGAGCGG
>URTZ01000002.1 GCA_900550825.1 uncultured Collinsella sp.
GTCATCGTCCCGGCGTTCAGCATCAGGGTAGCGCTGCGACGCGGAAATCGCGCGCCGTTGCCGCGCCCCGCAGTGCCCGCTTCCCCCGAGGACAATTATCAGTGCAGGTAGACAGCTTGTCGATTTTCGAAAAAGCCGACTATGGTTGACCCCTGCGGCTTAAACGTAGTAGATAGGCCCTATTCGTGGCACAGCACTACTCCATCCCAAATTGGCACCCCGAGCCCTCGTGAGTTGCCAACAAGCTGTTCGCCCAGCGCTTTATCCGCGCGGCATTTGGAAAATAGCACCACCGCAAAACCCGCAAGTAGCGCTTACTTTGCTATATCTCACTATACTTTGCTATATCTTGCTATACTTTGCTATATCTTGCTATATCTTGAGCAAAGGTGGCTCACATGCAAACAAACCCTTTTAAGCCCACAGCAGGTAAAACACCTCCCACGATTATCGGCCGCGAAGATGTGCTCGAAGAATTCAATGAGGGCCTCGTCAACGGGCCTGGTGCCCCGGGGCGCCTAATGCGCATAGCCGGCGTCCGTGGAACGGGCAAGACGGTCCTCCTTGACGAGTGCTCACGTTTGGCGCAAAGCCATGGCTGGACGGTCATAAAAGAGGTCGCAACCGAGGGACTTTGCCAGCGCATTCTCGAACAGCTGCAGCCCAAATTCCAGGCCAAACACGCCAGATTTGAGCCCACCGTAGCTGGCATATCCATCGGCAGCATAGATATTGAGCGAATCGGCCCATCGCTACGCGACGCCATGAGACAGACAATATCCAAGAATGGAAATGGCCTGCTCATCACTCTCGACGAGGTTCAAGACGCAGAGCTCGATGAGGTACGAACGCTCTCCATTGCGATTCAGCAGGTTATCGGCGAAGACCTTGATATCGCCTTTGTTTTTGCTGGGCTGCCTTCGATGATTGAAAGCATCATCAACGGAAAGACACTTACGTTTTTGCGCCGTGCCCTCCCCTTTGATCTGAAGGCTGTGGCAGTAACCGAAGTGTCGTACTCCCTCGAGGAAACCATTGAAGCGTCTGGCATGGAGTTGCAGCCAGGTATTGCCGGCCAACTTGCCGAGGCAACGCAAGGCTATCCTTTCATGATCCAACTCGTTGGATACTACGCATGGCAGTTGGCAAGACGCGCACATACAGCGATTATTGGAGAAGAAGAAGCCGAGCGTGGCATTGCAACGGCACGCGAACGCTTCTGCGCCATGGTGATTGAGCCCGCGCTGCAGCGCATTCCGCCCACGTGCATCGCTTATCTGCTGAGCATGGCGTCTTTGGGGCAGACGAGCTCGACCAGCATGGTTGCCGATGCCCTAAACAAAACGCCTCAACAGGTGAGCTCCGTCCGCAGCCGCCTGTTAAGAGAATCGATTATCGAGGCTCCTTCGTACGGCAAGGTCTCATTTGCCATCCCCTACATGCGCGACTACCTCTGCGAACACAAAGCCGAACTGGAAGTTGAACTGTAGAAACGGCAACTGCCCTGCAAGACGAAAACCGTTTTCGTACGGATTTAAAGCAGACGTAAACGGTTTTCGTCTGTTTTACGTTCGGAAATAAGACGCAAATTGCACTTTCGTATGGTTTTACGCCAAACGCAACACGCTTTCGTCCGGCTATGCGTCCCCAATCCAGACGAAAAAGGCCCCGAGCTCGTGTGAGCTCGGGGTTCTTTGTGCCGCACATCTATGAGAGGGAATCGATGCGCACGGGCGCTACTCCATGTAGCCGCCCTGGGATGGCGGAAACCTCGTCAATGGGGCCAGGTTTACATGCGCCAAGTTGGTGCAAAGTAACCTGCCCCCACGCAACAAGGGGTTGACTAGAGCTCGCAGGCAACCTTGTAGCCATCGCCGATGGCATCGCGGATGTTGCCGCACTTCTGGGCGTCGCCCAGCACGTGGGTGGCAACACCGGCAGCGGCTAGGTCGTCGGCAAGCTTGGTGTTGGGACGATAGCCCATGGCCAGCACCAGCGTATCGGCACCGGTGATGGTGTGGATCTCGCCATCCTTCTCATAGCTGATGGCATCCTCGGTAATCTCGGTCACCTTGGCCTCGGTCAGCACGTGGACGCCCTTGGAGAGCATGCGCGTGATGAGCACCGCGCGACCGGCGCCGCCCTCGTTGGCGGCGAGCGTCTTGGTCATCTCGATAACAGTGACATCGCGATTGGCCGGCGACAGGTCGTTGACCAACGGGGCCAGGTAATCGGCCGTCTCGCAACCGACGGTGCCGCCGCCCACGATGACGATCTTCTTGCCCGGGAAAGCCTTGCCACCCAGCAGATCGTCAGCCGTCATAACCTGCTTAAAGCCCTGCATGAAGGCCGGAGCGACGGGCTCGGCGCCATAAGCCAGGACGACCTCGTAGTCCGCGTAGTCGCGCTGAATGTCCTCGACAGTAAGCTCGGTGCCAAAGACGCGCTTCACGCCGGCCTCGGCCAGGCGACGGTACTGATACTTGATCACGCGGGTGAGTTCCTGCTTTGCCGGCGGAACGGCTGCGAAGCGCATCTCGCCACCCGGCTCATCCTGCTTGTCCACGAGCACTACGTTGTGGCCGCGCTTGGCAGCAATATAGGCTGCCTCCATGCCCGCAGGACCGGCGCCCACAACCAGCACGTTCTTAGCCTCGGCGGCAGGCTCGTAGCCGGCCTCGTCGCGCTCCACGTCCGGGTTGACGGTGCAGGAGATGCGCTTGCCGAACATGATGCCGTTCAGGCAGCGCAGGCAGCCGATGCAGGGGCGGATGTCGTCGGCGTTGCCGGCAGCGGCCTTGTTGCAGAACTCGGCATCGCACAGATTGGCGCGGCCCATCATGCAGATGTCGGCAGCGCCGTCCTCGATCAGCTCCTCGGCGATCCAGGCCTCGTTAATGCGGCCGACCGTGGCGACGGGAATGTTGACGTGTTTTTTAATCTCACGCGAGCAGGCGGCGTGCGAGGCCTGCTGCGTACCGGCGGCGGGAATCGCGGAGCCGCGCTTGATGGTGGTACCGCCCGACACGTGAATCATGTCGACGCCGGCCTTCTCCAGACGACGCGAGACGTAGATCATGTCGTTGAGGGTCAGGCCGCCATCGGTGTACTCATCGCCCGAAATACGGACGTCGATGATAAAGTCCTCGCCGCAGCGCTCGCGAATCTCGGCGATGACCTCGAGCAGGAAGCGCATGCGGGCGTCGAGCGAGCCGCCGTACTCGTCGGTGCGCTTGTTGTAGAGCGGGGTCAAAAAGCCGCCGAGCATGCCGTGGGCGTGCGCCGCATGGACCTCGACGCCATCGACGCCAGCCTTCTGCATACGCACGGCAGCGTCGCCAAACTGATGGGTGAGCTCGTGAATCTCGTCGACCGTGATGGGGCGCGGTGCCTCGCGGGCATAGGACGGTCCCACAAAGGACGGAGCGATCAGGCGCGGCGTGCCCGGAATGTTAAAGGCCATGTAGGCGGGGTGGAAGAGCTGCGGCATGATCTTGCAGCCATACTCGTGGACGGCCGCGGCGAGCTTTTCCCAGCCGGGGATGAACGTGTCGTCGTAGCAGCACATGTCGCCCGGCAGATAGGTATAGGTGGGCTCGACCGTCACGACCTCGGTGATGATCAGGCCCACGCCGCCCTTGGCGCGGGCACGGTAATGATCGACCAAATCGTCGGTCACATAGCCATGATCGGCCAGGTTGGTGGACACCGGCGGCATAAAGACGCGGTTCTTGACCTCGGTCGTACCGACCTTGATCGGGCTAAAGAGCATCGGATAGGCAGAGGACTCCATACAGGGTTCCTTTCGTTTGAGCCGCTCGGCGGCAGTTGCTAACGTACTTATCGTATCAGTATCCGCTGCATTCGCACTCGCTCGCACTCCCCACCTTCAATCCCGACCCTCACAAAAAAGTCGCGGTGAAATACGGGGCAGCCGAGGCTTTTGACAGCCAAAACAGTCCGTATTTCACCGCAAGTGATGGGCGGGGTGGAATTGAGAGCTCAGATAGCCAGTCATGCCCTCATCCGCCACTCCCTCACCTACAGCGCGCCGTCCAGCATAAGGTTCACCTTGAGCACGTTGACCGTGGGCTCGCCGAACACGCCGAGGAAACGGCCCTTGGTGCACGCGGCGATGATGTCGCGCACCTCGTCCTCACTTTTGCCCGTGGCCTTGGCAAGGCGCGGGACCTGGTACTCGGCGGCATCGGGGGAGATCTCGGGGTCGAGGCCGGACCCCGAACACGTCACCAGGTCGACGGGCACAGCGTCCATATCGGCATCGGGGTTGGCCGCGCGGATCTTCTTCACGCGCGCATCTATCAGCTGCCGATACTCCTCACTCGCCGGGGACAGGTTTGACGGGGCACCATACGCCATGAGCTCGCCGTCTTCGCCTTCGACAATTGACACGTTCTGGATACGACCCCACATGTGGGCTTCGTCATCGAAGTTCTGGCCGATGAGCTCGGAACCCACAACCTTGCCGTCGACCGTAATAAGCGATCCGTTCGCCTGGTACGGAAACGCAAGCTGCGCGACGCCGGTCACCACGAGCGTGTATCCCAGGCCGCAGACGATGGTAAACAGCGCGAACACGCCAAGTGCGCGCGATGCGATACCTTTGAACATACATACCTCCGTCTACATCATGCCAATGCCGAACAAGGCCAGCAGCATGTCGATAATCTTGATGAATACGAACGGCGCCACGATACCGCCCAGACCCCACACCAGCAGGTTGTGGGTCAGCAGCTGGCCGGACGAAAGCTCGCGGTACTTCACGCCTTTCAGGGCGGCAGGAATCAGCGCGACGATGACCAGCGCGTTGTAGATAATGGCGGACAGCACGGCAGTCAACGGGCTGGTGAGCCCCAGGATGTTGAGGGCGTCCAACCCGGGGTAGATCGGCGAGAATAGCGCCGGGATGATGGCGAAATACTTGGCGACGTCGTTGGCGACCGAGAAGGTCGTGAGCGAGCCGCGGGTCATGAGCAGTTGCTTGCCGATACGCACGATATCGATGAGCTTGGTGGGGCTGGAGTCGAGGTCGACCATGTTGCCGGCCTCCTTGGCAGCCTGGGTTCCCGTGTTCATGGCCACGGCGACATCTGCCTGCGCCAGTGCCGGCGCGTCGTTGGTGCCGTCGCCGGTCATCGCGACCAGATGGCCCTCATGCTGGAACGCGCGGATCTTATCGAGCTTGCCCTCGGGCGTCGCTTCGGCCAGGAAGTCATCCACACCGGCCTCGGCGGCGATGGCGGCGGCCGTCAGCGGATTATCGCCCGTCACCATTATGGTCTTGATACCCATGCGGCGCAGATCGGCGAACTTTTCCTTCACGCCGGACTTGATGATGTCCTTAAGGTAGACGACACCCAGCACACGTCGGTCCTTTGCCACGACCAACGGGGTGCCGCCCACCTTCGCAATGCGTTCGACGGCCTCGTCGCACTCCTTCGAGAACACTCCTCCGGCAGCCTCCACATAAGCGCGAACGGAATCGGCCGCACCCTTGCGAATCTCGCTGTCGGCGTAGTTCACACCGGACATGCGGGTCGCCGCGGTGAAGGGGATGAACTCCATGCCCTTATCCTCGAGTGTGCGGCCGCGCAGCCCAAACTGCTCCTTGGCGAGCACGACGATGGAGCGGCCCTCAGGGGTCTCATCCGCCAGAGAGGACAGCTGCGCGGCATCGGCCAACTCCGCGGGATCGACGCCGTCGACCGGAATGAACTCAGCGGCCTGGCGGTTGCCCAAGGTGATGGTACCGGTCTTATCGAGCATGAGGATGTCGACGTCGCCGGCGGCCTCGATGGCGCGGCCGGACATGGCCAGTACGTTGGCCTCGTTCAGTCGGCTCATGCCGGCGATGCCAATGGCGGACAGCAGCGCACCAATGGTGGTGGGCGCCAGACAGACGAGCAAGGCAACGAGCGTGGTCACAGCGGTGGGGTTCGCCATACCGTTGAGCCCTGCAGAGAAACTCGAGTAGCAGTACAGTGCGAGCGTCACGAGGATGAAGATGACGGACAGAGCAACCAGAAAGATCTCGAGCGCGACCTCGTTGGGGGTCTTCTTGCGGGCGGCGCCCTCGACCATGGCGATCATCTTATCCAGGAAGCTCTGGCCAGGCTCGCTGGTAATTTTCACCACAATCCAATCGGAAAGCACGGTGGTGCCGCCAGTGACGGCAGAACGGTCGCCGCCAGCCTCGCGAACCACGGGTGCAGACTCGCCGGTGATGGCCGACTCATCAACCGAGGCGGCACCCTCGATGACATCGCCGTCTCCCGGAATCTGCTCGCCGGCGCGCACGACCACCAGATCCCCGCGTGAGAGCTCGGTACCGGGAACGACCGTGAAGCGATCCTTATCCTCGACGGACTCGATGCGATGGGCCTCGACGTCCTTTTTCGCCGCGCGCAGGGAGTCTGCCTGCGCCTTACCGCGGCCCTCGGCAAGTGCCTCGGCAAAATTTGAAAAGAGGTCGGTCAGCCAGAGAATGACGGCAATGGCGATCACATAGTACGTGGGGACGTCGGCGTCCTGTACCCCAAAAATAGAGGCGATGGCCAGAATGGAGGTCATGGCGGCCGACAGCCACACCAGGAACATGACCGGGTTTTGGACCTGGACACGGGGGTCAAGCTTGGCAAATGAATCGCGCACCGCGCGGCTCATCATGTCTTTTTGCATAGCCATAAATCTGCGACTCCTTTACGCAACCATCTGGAAGAATTCGGCAACGGGACCAAGTGCCAACGCCGGGAAGAAACTCAGGGCGCCAATCAGCAGAACGACGAATACCAGCAGGAACACGAACATGGCATTGGTGGTGGAAAGCGTGCCGGCGCTCTCGGCGACCTTGCCCTTCCCGGCCAGCGAGCCCGCGATGGCGAGCGTGCCCACAATCGGCAGGAACCGCGCGAACAGCATCTCGATACCCAGCAGCACGTTGATCCACGGGATGTTGCAGTTCATGCCGGCGAATGAGGAGCCGTTGTTGCCGCCAGCCGAAGTAAGGGTGTACAGGACCTCGGAGAAGCCATGCGCCCCGCCGTTGTTGAGTTGGTCGACAAGACCGGGCACCATGCAGGCGATAGCGGAGCTCACCAGAATGGCGAACGGGGTGGCGAGACACAGAACCACCGCCCAGCGCATCTCGGTCGGCTCGATCTTCTTGCCCAGGAACTCGGGCGTGCGGCCGACCATAAGGCCGGCGATAAACACCGTGAGGATGGCGAAGCCGATCATGCCGTACAGGCCGCAGCCAACGCCGCCGAACACCACCTCGCCCAGCGCTATCTGGAGCATCTGGACAAACCCGCCGAGCGGGGTGTAGGAGTCGTGCATGGAGTTGACCGAGCCGTTGGAAGCAGCCGTCGTGAAAGCGGACCAGGTGGAAGAGGAGGCGATGCCAAAGCGGCTCTCCTTGCCCTCCATGTTGCCGCCCGCCTGGCCATCGGTCATCTCGATGTTGACCGCGCCGCCATCTGCCAGCTGCGGCGTACCCATATGCTCGTTAACGGCGATGATGCCGGTAAAGACCACGAGCAGGATAAGCATCGCCGCGAAGATGGCCTTGCCCTGCCTGGCATTCTTGACACCGATGCCGAAGGTGAAGCAGCAGGCGACCGGAATCAGCAGCAAGCTGGTCATCTCGATGATGTTGGTGAAGGCATTGGGGTTCTCATACGGATGCGCAGAGTTCGCGCCGAAGAAGCCGCCGCCGTTGGTGCCGGACTGTTTGATGGCAACCTGGCTGGCCGCAGGACCCTGGGGCAAAAACTGCTCGGTGACCACGCGCGCGCCCTCGACAACCTTGCCGTCGAGCTTGACCGTGTCGCCCTCGATCTGGGCGCCGTCGATGACGCTCCAACCGCCGTCTGCATTAGGCTGGACAGCGACGGGCTCTACGAGCTCAGCCTTCTGAGCCGGCTGAAAATTGGAGATAACGCCACCAGCAGCCAGGCAGATGCCGAACACGAGGTTCAGCGGGATGAGCACATACAGGACGGTGCGGGTGAGGTCGACCCAGAAGGAACCCAGACCCTGCTTCTTGACCTGACGAAAACCGCGGATGAGCGCGAACATGACCGCAATACCGGTACCGGCGGACAAGAAGTTTTGCACGGTGAGACCCATGAACTGCACAAAGTAGGACAGGGTGGTCTCACCGGAATAGGATTGCCAGTTGGTGTTGGTTATGAAGGAAGCAGCCGTATTGAACGACAGGTCCCATGACACACCCGGCAGGTGCTGGGGATTGCCCGGCAAGAAGGACTGAAGCACCTGGAGTGCCACAAGAGCCACGAGGCCGATCCCCGAAAAGACCAGCACGCTTGCCAGATAGCGCCTACACCCCATCTGCTCTGCCGCGTCGATGCGAAGCAGACGATAGACGCCACGCTCCACAGGAGCAATCACAGGCGACAGGAACGTATGCTCACCATCCATGATATGGGCCATGAACCGACCGAGCGGAACGGCCAGGACGACGAGCACGGCAAAGTACAAGATGTACTGAATCGTAGCCTCCATAGTTTACGAATCACTCCTCATCAGAATGTAGATGTAATAGATAAAGAGTCCAATGCAGACGACTCCGATGATGGGAATGAGGATGTCCATTTACCGCCCCTTTCACGCGCGGTCCGATGTCTCGGACGCCTGCTCTCGCAAGCGCCTGGGGACAGTAAACGCTTCTAGGGATTAAAGAGGCGTGAGGGCCGGGGCTCACGTCCTTAAGATGCCGTAAAGATGCAGGTAGAAAGCACTATTGCGGCTGCAGTGCGCCTATACTCGACCTCGCGAGCATACAGTGGCGTCTTCACCGCGTATGCTCGCATGGACAACGCTTCAGAAAGGCTACGCTATGCAGCGCGACGCATCGGACACTCGCGTCAATCCAGACCTCATCCTCAAGGCAATTGAGAAAGACGAGGTCGCCGATGACGCTCGAACCAGCCGGGGACACCTCAAGATTTTCTTTGGCTACGCCGCTGGCACAGGCAAAACCTATGCGATGCTTCAAGCCGCCCACGCCGCCAAGCGGCGAGGTGTCGACGTCGTCGCGGGATACATCGAGCCGCACGAACGTCCGGCAACTGCCCATCTTGCACAAGGGCTTGAGAACGTGCCCTGTAAACTCATCGAGCACAACGGCATTGCGCTCAGCGAGTTTGATCTAGATGCGGCTATCGAACGCGCCCCTCAGCTCATCCTTGTCGATGAGCTCGCCCATACGAATGCGCCGGGGTCTCGCCACGACAAACGCTATCGAGACGTCGAGGAACTTCTACATGCGGGCATCGACGTCTATACGACCGTGAACGTTCAGCATATCGAGAGCCTAAACGACATGGTTGCATCCATCACCGGCGTTGTCGTGAGCGAACGAATCCCCGACCGCATCTTCGATGATGCCGACCAGGTCGAGCTCGTCGACATAGAGCCCGAAGACCTACTTGAGCGCCTTCGCGCCGGCCTCGTCTACCGTCCCGCGCAAGCTGCCCGAGCGCAACAGCATTTTTTTACCGTCGAGAACCTCACCGCACTCCGAGAAATCGCGCTGCGCCGCTGCGCCGATCGCACCGGCCACCTCACAGACGCCGCACGCGTGCTGGGAAACCGTGACTACTACACCAGGGAGCGTATCTTAGTCTGTGTCTCCCCGGCGCCGACCAATCCCCGCATCGTCCGTGCCGCCGCGCGCATGGCGAAAGCGTTTCGCAGCGAGCTCGTCGCCCTGTTCGTAGAGAGCCCACACACGCAAGCCATGAGCGATAATGAGCGCACCAAGCTTGCAGCCAATATCGCCCTAGCCGAGCAGCTCGGAGCACATATGGAAACCGTCTATGGCGACGACACCGCGTTTCAGATCTCCGAGTTCGCGCGCCTGTCGGGTATTTCGAAGATCGTCATGGGGCGCACGGGCGAGCGCAGCAGCGTCCGTCAGGCCCTCTTCGGCCGCAAATCTCTCGTAGAACAGCTCATAACATTCGCCCCGAACCTCGACATTTACATCATTCCAGAACAGTCGACTCCGCCCTCCCGACCCAAAGGACGCCGCCATGCGCTCGCCCTGCAGCCGCCCAGCAGCCGAAACGTGCTTCGCACGCTGGCCCTCTCTCTTGCCGCCACGGCGATCGGCACGGCTTTCCGCCATCTGGGATTTGCCGATTCCAGCATCATATCCCTCTATATCCTCACGGCCCTGCTGACCGCCGTCACCACGACGGGGCGTATCTGCACGATCGTATCGAGCGTGCTCTCTGTAGTGCTTTACAACTTCTGCTTCGTCACGCCTCTGTTTTCGCTCGCCAGCTACGACCGAAGCTATCTGGTCACGTTCGGCATCATGTTCGCTACCGCTATGGTCGCCGGCGAGTTAACTGCACGCATCGCCGACAACGCCCGTACATCTGCCGAGAACGCATTCAAAACGCGCGTACTCCTCGAAACGAACCAGCTCTTGCAGCAAGCCCATAGCGCGGAGGAGTGCGCCCGCGTCGCCATGAGCCAACTCGTCAAACTGCTAAAACTCGACGTGGTCTTCTACCCCGCCGAACACGGCACGCTCGGCAAGGCGCTCTATGAGTCCGCTGGCACCGAAAACCGATCCGCGTCGCTGCTCACCGACTACGAGCGCGCCGTTGCAACCTGGACCTACACCAACAACAAGCGCGCGGGCGCAAGCACGCGGACCCTGCCTGAGGCGCGCTGTCTCTACCTCGCGGTTCGCACCGGCGACAAGGTATTCGGTGTCATCGGCATCGCCCTGGAGGGGCGCGAGATCGAAGCCTTCGAGCATTCGATCGTCCTATCTATCGTAGGTGAATGCGCCTTGGCGCTCGAAAGCGACCGGGCGGCGCAAGAGCGCGAAGAGGCTGCGGTCTTGGCGAAAAACGAGCAGCTGCGCGCCAACCTTTTGCGCTCCATCGGCCACGATTTGAGGACACCCCTCACGGCTATATCCGGATCTGCGGCAATCCTTCGGAAGGGCGACGAGAAGCTCAGCCTCGAACAACGCTGCGATCTTGCCGATGCCATCTACGACGACTCCCTCTGGCTTATCGATACCGTGGAGAACCTCCTCGCCATCACACGCGTCGAGGACGGCACCATTCGCCTCAACTTAACATCCGAGCTCATCGACGAGGTCATCGAGGCCGCCCTCAGCCATGTCGCCCAAGCATCGCATGGACGTGCCGTCACCATCGAGCACACTGACGACATCCTGCTGGTACGCATCGACGTCCATCTCATCATGCAGGTGCTTACGAATCTCATCATGAACGCCTTCAAATACACGCCCGAGGGCTCAACTGTCACCATCAGCGCACGTCGCGAGGGTGCGTTCGTCGTGGTGGACGTCGCAGACGATGGGCCGGGTGTGGCAGACTGCGACAAGCCTCATATCTTTGAGCGCTTCTTCACCTCAAGCAATACGCGGCCCGTGGATTCGCGTCGAAGCATCGGCCTTGGGCTGTCGCTCTGCCGCTCCATCGTGGAGGCGCATGGCGGCGTCATCGAAGTTCGCGACAACCACCCCCATGGGGCCGTCTTCCGTTTTACCCTGCCCGCCGAGGAGATCGAGATTCATGAATAATGCCGCTAAGCCACGCATCCTCCTGGTCGAAGATGACCTGACCGTTCAAAACCTCGTTTCGACCGCGCTTGACCTCCACGGCTATGTCGTGAGCAAGGTTTGCAACGGCCAGGCCGCCATCATGGATGCGGTGTCGCACGGCCCCAGCCTCATCATGCTCGACCTCGGCCTTCCCGACATTGACGGCATCGAGGTCATCACGAAAATCCGAAGCTGGTCGGCAGTCCCCATTATCGTCATTTCGGCGCGCACCGAAGATTCCGACAAGATTGCAGCACTTGACGCAGGGGCAGACGACTACCTCACCAAGCCCTTTTCTGTGGATGAGTTGCTCGCGCGCGTCCGTGCGAATTTGAGGCGCTCCTCGATGGCGTCGAGCGAGTCGACAGAAGCGAGCACGTTCGACAACGGTCCGCTGCATATCGACTACGCCGCAGGATACGCGACGAAAGACGGGCGCGAGCTCTCGCTCACCCCAACCGAGTACAAATTGCTCGTCCTTCTGGCGAAAAACGTCGACAAGGTGCTCACCCACACCTTCATCACCCGCGAGATATGGGGCACGAGCTGGGACAGCGATCTGGCGAGCCTGCGCGTGTTCATGCGCACCCTGCGCAAGAAGATCGAGGCAGACCCCTCTCACCCCAAGATGATTCAGACGCACATGGGTGTCGGGTACCGCATGCAGCGTCTCTAGCCCACCCCACAAAAGTGAAAAACACCCCGCGAACGGATGCTCGCGAGGCGCTTAGATGTCTGGGCCTTACTTGATACCGCGGCCCAAGTCTTCGGCGATTTTGTCCACGCCCTTAAGTGCGGCGCACGTCTTTTTGTTGGAGCAATGCCCCGTGCAAACGCCACCCTGAGCGCAGTCAGCGCAGGTGCCCTTGCGGTAGATGCGCACGCATACCGCGACAAACGCAATACCGATAGCAGCCAGTACAACAATATCGATAGGTGCCATAGCAAGCCTCCTCTAGTTAACCACCACTTACTTTACCCATTCTCCACCTACCAAAAAGGGACAGGTTTATTTTGGTCGGTTTTATCTGCGGAAACGCCACATCTCCCTCACCAAAAAGCCCGAGTGTCACTGAGACACCCGGGCTCGTGGAAAGGGGTTGATCCTTATTCGGACTTAGGCGGAAACTGCAGCGGAAGCAGTGTTGGTCTCGTCCTCGTCGGTCCAAGCGTGCTTGGGCATAGGACGGAAAATCTGGAAGAGCATCGCAACCAGCAACACGATGGCCACAATCGTCCAGATACCAAACTGTCCCAACACAAGCAGGTTGTAGAACTGGTTGATGAACAGGCCGATCACCCAAGCGAAGGCGCACTCGTAACCGATGGCGATCGCAGTCCACTTGCCGGAGTCCATCTGGTTGCGGATGGTACCCATGGCGGCAAAGCACGGAGCGCACAGCAGGTTGAAAGCGCCAAAGGCAACGCAAGCGCCCATGGTGGGGAACATGCCGGCAAACGCGGTCCACAGGCTCGGGTCGGTCTCGGCGGCGTCGGCAACGGACAGCAGCGAGCCGGCGGTGGCGACGACGTTCTCCTTAGCGACAAGGCCAGAGACGGTCAGCGCGGTTGCCTGCCAGGTGCTAAAGCCGAGCGGGGCGAAGATCCAGGCGACCAGGTTGCCCAGCATGGCGAGCACGGAGTAGTCCATGAACTCCTCGGGGATGCCGTCCATCGCAGGCAGGAAGCCAAAGGAACCGTTGTAGCTACCAAAGTTGGACAGGAACCAAACCACGACAGTGGACGCGAAGATGACCGTGCCGGCCTTCTTGATAAAGGCCCAGCAGCGCTCCCACACGTGCAGCGCCCAAGAGCGGATCGCCGGGAAGTGGTAGGCAGGAAGCTCCATAACGAACGGCGTCGGGCGGCCGGCGAAGAGCTTGGTCTTCTTGAGCATGAGGCCCGAAGCAATGACGGCAAAGACGCCCAGGAAGTAGAAGAGCGGGCTGATCCACGCGGCGGTGGTGGAAGAATCGCCGATGATGGAACCCATGAGCAGAGCGATGATCGGCAGCTTGGCGCCACAGGGAATGAACGTGGTGGTCATGACCGTCATGCGGCGGTCCTTCTCGTTCTCGATGGTCTTGGTGGCCATGACGCCGGGGACGCCGCAGCCCGAGGACACGAGCATGGGGATAAAGGACTTACCGGACAGGCCAAAGCGGCGGAACACGCGGTCCATGATGAAGGCGACGCGGGCCATATAGCCGCAGTCCTCCAGGAAGGACAGCATGACGAACAGCAGAAACATCTGCGGGACGAAGCCGAAGATGGCGCCCAGGCCGCCGACGACGCCGTCGCAGACCAGCGAATCGACCAGGCCACCGTCCTCGGTGCCGCCCGCCACAAGGGCGTCGTGCACCACGGTGGTAATACCCGGAACATACGGGCCATACTGCGCCGGGTCGACCGAGTCAGCGTCGTCACCCGCGGCCTCGACAGCCTCATCGTAGGCGTCGCGGCCCTGGCCGAGCACGTACCAACCGTCGGTACCGAAGAGCTGGTCGTTGGTGAAGTCGGTCACCGTGCCGCCCAAGGTAGAAACGGCGATGTAGTACACGCAGAACATGATGACCACAAAGATCGGCAGGCCCAGGATACGGTTGGTAACCACACGGTCGATCTTCTCGGAGGTGCTCATCTTGGCCGGGGCCTTGGTGAGGCACTCATCGATGATGTGCGCGATGACGCCATAGCGCTCACCGGTGATGATGGACTCGGCATCGTCGTCGCAGTCCTGCTCGCACTGGGCGACCAGCTCCTCCACGCGAGCGGCCTTCTCCTTGGTGAGGTTGATGAGCTTGCAGGCGTCTGCATCACGCTCGAACAGCTTGACGGCGTAATAGCGACGCTTGTTAGCGGGAACGCTCGCCGGCAGGTTGTTCTCGATGTGGTCCAGAACGTCCTCGATGGAGGAGTCGAACTTGTGCTCCGGCACCTCGCCCTTGGAAGCAGCGGACTTCTTAACCTGCTCGAACAGCTCCTTGATGCCCTTGTTCTTAAGGGCCGAGATCATCATGACCGGGCAGCCGAGCTTCTTGGAGAGCTTGTCCGTGTCGATCTTGTCGCCGTTCTTCTCGACCAAGTCGGCCATGTTGAGGGCAACGACCACGGGCAGGCCGGTCTCGATAACCTGAAGCGCCAGGTACAGGTTACGCTCGAGGTTGGTGGCATCGACAACTTGGACGACAACATCGGGCTCGCCGCTCATGAGGTAATCGCGCGAGCATTGCTCCTCGGGGCTGTAGGGGGAAAGCGAGTAGATGCCGGGGAGGTCCGTGATGGTAACGTTCTTGTCGCTTAGGAGCTTGGCCTCCTTTTTCTCAACCGTGACGCCGGGCCAGTTGCCAACGTAGCCGTTGGCGCCGGTGATCAGGTTGAAAAGCGTGGTCTTGCCGCAGTTGGGGTTACCCGCCAGCGCGACATGGATCTGAGAATCCGCCATTCAATCCTTCTTCCTTGTGTGCCTGCGCTGCTTTCTCCGCGCAGGCTGGATAATGTGCTTCAAAGATGCTGCATTAAGTTAGAAATACCTAACTTTATCTGCAGAAATATACGCCGCGAGCCCTTACTGGACCTCGACGACGGCCGCCTCCTCCTTGCGGATGGAAAGCTCGTAGCCGCGCACGTTGATCTCGACCGGATCACCGAGCGGCGCGACCTTCACGACCTTGAACGAAGTGCCCTTGATGAGCCCCAAGTCCATAAGGTGGCGGCGAAGCGCACCCTCACCGTGAAGCTTGACGATGGTAGAGCTCTCGCCCACCTTAACGTCACCCAACGTCTTCATCCTCTTGTCCCCCTTTCGGTTTTTATGAAATGCTGCGAACTAACCGACGGTCATGATGTGCATGGCAACCTTGGAATCGATGCCAAAGCGTGCGCCCAGCACCGTGACGATGATATTGGCGCCACTCGAGCTCACCACGTGGATTTCGTTGCCCTCGACAAAGCCGAGGTCCTTGAGGTGGTGTTTCATGTCCTCATTGCCCTTTACACGAGACACGCGCACGGTTTCGCCCGCTTTTACCATCGAAAGCGGCATGGCCGGCATCTGCGGTCCGCAAGACATGAGTTGCTCCTAACGTCAGTTCGTCCTCAACATCGACGCGATAAAAGTTAACCACGTCTATGTTCGCTTTAGTAAACTAGCACGTGGTTAACTTTTTGGAAAGGGTCCCTATTCAGATTTCGAAAAAGTTTCCTATACGAAACAAAAAGGCGCGGCAAAGAGCTGTCCTTTGCCGCGTCCCGTCATGCTTAAAGCGAGAGGTTTCTAATCGACGTGACGCACGAGGCCTCATCCACGCCCGAAACGCGGAACACGATGTCCTCGCCACATTCGCCACAGAGTGCCATGAGCCCTATAACGTCGCGGCCATCGACATGACGATTGCCAATCGAAACCGACACGTCACTACGATGCTTGGCGATAATGTCATAAAGCAGCGCAACCGGGCGGGCATGCAATCCCAACGGATCTTTAATCGTCTTCGTAAATTCGACCATGTCCCCTCCCACGACATCGCACATTCGGCTGGCAAACCCAGCCACGTGGTAGTTATTGTAGCGTTAGATGTTTATCGAGGGCCCCTCCGGATACCCCGTGGCCAAAACCATGCCCCAAAACACAAAAGGAGGGGCCTCGTAAGGCCCCTCCTTAGGAAAGGGAATCGATTTATTCCACAGCCGCAGATTAATCCTAGCCGCTACTCCATCATATCGAGGACGGAAGGGCGAAGCTCGTTCTCGGCGGCCTCGGGATCGGTCTCGCGCAGGCGGTTGATGTAGCGGTTGTACCACATCACGGCAAGGCCCAGGAAGACAACCACGCCGCCGACGTTGTAGACCAGCGTCAGCCACAGCGGCTGATCGAGCGGAATGGTGCCGCAGATAAGCACGAAGCAGAAGACCACAAGCAGGAATGCGGCAACGACCAGGCCAAAGCTGCGCGAGCCCATGCGGAAGCCACGGGGAGCAGCATCGAAGTTCTTGCGCAGCATAAAGTAGGCAAGCAGAATCAGCAGCGGCGGGAGCAGAGCGGTGGCAGCCGTCATGTTGGTGACAATCATGAGCAGGTCGTCGAGGTTACCGGAGCCCAGGGCCGGGATGATCAGGATGGGGACGACGATGGCGAACTGCAGCCAAGCGGCGCGGGCAGGAATGCCATGCTCGTTGAGCTCGACGATCTTGCTACCAAAGACGCCCTTGGGGATCTCGGTGAAGAAGACCTTGATGGGAGCGGAGGTCCACATCATGAGGGAACCCAGCGTAGCGGCGAGAAGGATCAAGCCGATGACGCGCGTGGACACTTCCATAGGAATGCCAAAGTGGGCAAAGACAGCGCCGAACACGTCGAAGATGCCGGTGGAGATGGCAACGCTGCCCTCGGGGATGAACAGGTTAACCAGCAGCGAAGCGCCTGCATACAGAAGGCCGATGGTCAGGCCGGCGATAACGACGGTGCGCACGAAGGCCTTGACGCCACCCTTAAGGTCGTTAAGGAACACGCCGACAGACTCAGCGCCGCCAACGCCCTGGATGATCCAGGCAAGCGTACCGAAGAAGCCCCACGCAGTTGCGAAGTTGCTCATGTCGGGAGCCATGTTAGCGGGAGTAGGAGCCGTAGCGAACTCAACGCCGCCAAAGGCAGCAGCCAGGGACAGCAGGATGAACACGGCGGTCAGGCCGAGAGCCGCGGTCGAACCGAAGGAGGAAATGGAGCCGATCCACTTAGCGCCCTTGGTCGAAACCCACGTGGCGATAGCAAAGACGACGATCTCGATAATGGTGATCCACAGCTGCGAAAGCTCGGCGTTGGCACCAAAGAACACGTAGCTCGCGTAGATGATGACGTTGGGCAGGACGGACGCAAAGAAGAACAGGTTAACGAACCAGTAGCTAAATGCCGTCAGGAACGCCCAGCGACCACCCATCGAGGTCTTAACCCATGCGTACACGCCCGACTCGGAGTCCTTGTTGAGGCCGACGAACTCGGCGGTAACCAGGGTATAGGGGACAAAGTACAAAAGCGTGGCGAAGAAGAACGACGGCGCAGCTGCCAAGCCGATGGCCGCGTTGTTGTTGATGATGTTCTTGATACCGAACACGGCGGCGACCGTCATGCCCAGCAGAGCGAACGAACCGATCGTTCCTCGTTTTTCAGAGCTCATAAGCCCTCCCAATCATCTATTAAATGTCATCCAAAACCGTCCGAGCCGCAAGTGCAATCGCGGACGGCGCACCTGCTAAGGGGAATGGGGAAAAGGGAGTCAACAAAGCCATCCCCCTTAACGGCGCGAAGCAAACGCCCAGGCGGACGAATACTACTTGTTGGGGAAGGAATAACCTTCGACCGTCACGTGCAGTACCACGACGCGGGGATCCGAAGCCTCGGCGATAACACGGTAAGCCTCGTCGATCTCGACGACGGCAACGCCGCCGGCGGGAATCGTCACGGTCTCCCCCGTACCCTCAAAGCGCTCGCGATCATCGATATCGCTGTAAGCGCGGGTGCAGGTGAGGCCTGCCTTGGAGGCAACCTCGACGGTCAGGTTGCCGTCGAGCGGGGCGAGCACGGCATGGTAGCGACGGTGACCGACCAGATCGGCGGTTGCGGCCTCGCGGGCATAGACCCACCAGTACACCAACGAGTCGCCGATGGAGTAAGCCACGTCGTGCTGTAGGTCGGCAACGCCATCGAGCGCCTGGCCGGTGCGCATCCACTTCTTGACGGACTTCATCTGAGCGTCGAAATCGGCGCGCGAGTTAAAGACATGCATGGCTTATGCCTCCTTAATGGGTGCCAGCGCCTGAGCCAGATCGGCAGACGTCAGCGGTCGCAGGGACACCTCAAAGCTGAAGCTCTCAAAACGGGTGCGATAGGAATCGAGCACCTCGGAACCCCAAGAGTTCGAGCCAAGGCCGAGCAACTGGTCGTTGATGTTGACCGTGACCGTATCGCCCTTGACAAGGTCGTAGACGTGCTTGGCGTTATCGATGGCCTCGCAGCTATAGGGCCATGCCGAGAACGAGAACGGGTTGGAAGCGGCGTCGCTCGGACGCGTCACGACCAGACCGTCGCCGTGGCTGGAGCGCAGGGCAACCCAGCGGGTACCCTCACGGTTGGCGCAGTCCTGAGGCATAACGTAGGGCGTGAACATATCGTCGACCGTAGTGCGGTAATGACCGACCGGGTTGGCGCGCAGCGAGTCCGGATAGTTCTCGCCCGGGCCGTGGCCATACCACTCGACGGCGCGATCGCAACCGGGGACCTCGAAGGAGATGCCGATGCGCGGGATGATGTCCGAATAGTCACCGTAGGGCTCGCCGGAAACCTTGAGGTCAACGCGACCGCTCGGAAGCACGGTGTAGACAAGCTCGACGCGCATGCCGAACGCGCGGACGGGAGGAGCGATACGCTGGCTCACGGTAACGACGACCGCATTGCCGTCCTGCTTCCAAGAAACCTTGCGGGTAGACGTCTGCATCACATCGATGAAGTTGTCCTTCCACAGGGAGTCATACTCCTGAGCGTGGTTGTCGACGAGCGGATGCCAAAAACCAACCTGGGGACCGGAGGCCATGACGTCGCGGCCGGATGCCTTCCACTCGCTCACGGTACCGTTTACCTTGCTGAAGGTCAGCTCGCCGTTGAGGGAGCGAATGCGGATTTCCTGCTCGGTCTCCTCGACCGTAAGCTCAGGACGAACGGGGGCGGCGATGGCCGGCGCTGGATGGTTTGCGATGGCAAACTGGCTTGCGCCCAGCTGGAACATCGGCTCGCACCAGACGTGAGCGGCCATGGTGTAAGCGCGCACGGTCAGCAGGGTCTCCCCCACTGCGGCCTCGCGAATCACCAGTGGCAGCTGGACGGACTCGCCGGGGGCAACCGCACCGGGCATGAGCGTCTTGCGGCTGACCACGTCGCCGTCCACCAGGGTCTCGGCCGACAGGCAGACATCCTCGAGAGTGGTGAACCAACGCTTGTTGGTGACGGTCAGCTCGCCCGCCTCGGTGTCATAAGCCATGCGAACCGGGCAGATGACCTGGCCATACTCAGTGAGGCCCGGGCTCGGCTGCTGCCAAGGGAACACCATGCCATCGATGCAGAAGTTGCTGTTGTTGGGGTAGTCGCCGTTGTCGCCGCCGTACATGTCGTAGGCAACGCCGTCCTCGGTCACAGCAGCCAAACCGTGGTCGCACCATTCCCAGATAAACTGGCCTTGGATGCAATCCCAGCGATCGAAGACCTCCTGATACTCGGACAGGCCTCCGGGGCCGTTGCCCATGGAGTGACCGTACTCGCAGTTGATGCGCGGCTTGGGGAATGGATGCTCACCAAAGTCGTTCATCTGCGACACGCGGGAGTACATGGTGGAGATAACGTCGACGGTATCGGCGTTGCGATCCTCCTCGTAGTGGACCGGACGACCGTCGAGCTCGTGAGCCTTGGCGTACATCGCGCGGATGTTGCAGCCATAGCCGCTCTCGTTGCCCATCGACCACATAATGATGCAGGCGTGGTTGCGCTCCTGCATCACCAGGCGCTCAATGCGGTCGACGTAGGCCGGCTCCCATGCCGGGTCGTCGGTCACCAGGGCGATATTGCCGATATTCTCGAAGCCGTGGCTCTCCATATCGGTCTCGGCGACCAGCATGATGCCATACTCATCACACAGCTCGTAAAAGCGCGGGTCGTTGGCGTAGTGGGACGTGCGCACCGCGTTGATGTTGTGTTGCTTCATGAGCTCCAGGTCGCGGCGCATGCGATCGAGGCCCACGGCGCGGCCCTTGTGATCGTCGTGATCGTGGCGGTTGACGCCATGCATCTTAAAGTAAGTGCCGTTGAGGTAGATATGATTGCCCTCGACCGTCACCTCGGCAAGGCCCTGGCGATGCGGGACGTACTCGCTGACCTGGTCACCGTCGTAGACCTCAAACGTAAGGTCATAGAGGAAGGGATCCTCGGGATTCCAGAAGTGGGCATCGGTCACGCTGCACTCGGCATGGCCGTCGACGCACTCGCCCGTAGCCACCACGTTCTCGCCATCGCTGAGCGTATACACAACGCGGGTAGCGCCCTCGGCCACCGTATCGAGCGTGATCAGAGCGGCATCGCCCTCGCGGTGCGTGCGGAACCTAAAGTCGACCAGGTGCGCGGCGGGACGCTGCATAAGGTACACATCGCGGAAGATGCCCGATGCCCACCACATGTCCTGATCCTCTATATAGCTACCATCGCTGTACTGCAGGACCTTGACCGCAAACAGGTTGTCGCCCTCGACGAGCGCGTCGGTCACGTCGAACTCGGCAGACAGACGCGAACCCTTGGTCATGCCGATAAACTTGCCGTTGATGTACAGCTCGCCATAGCTCTCGATGCCGTCAAAGCGAATGATCTCGCGAGCGCCGGCAGGCACGGCGGGAAGGTTGACGATGCGCTGGTACACGCCCGTGGGATCGTCAGAGGGAACGAACGGCTGATCCACCGGGAACGGGAAGCCCTCGTCGGTGTAGGCAAGGTTGCCATAGCCGTCTACCTGCCACAGGTGCGGAACCTCCACGTGATCCCACTCGGGCTCGTACGTGGAGAGCTCCTCGTTGGAGACGGCAGCGGGGCCCTCAAAGAGGCGGAACTGCCACGAGCCGGACAGCTGGACAAACCCGCGCGACAGCTCGCGGCTGTACGTTGCAGCGAGATCGGCGGTCTCGTAACCCATAAAGTACGCATGGGGTGCCAGGCGGTTCCTGTGGGTGAGCGCTTGGTTTTCCCAATCGTTAATGGCGTCCATGGTGATGCTCCTTCGTCATCGTAGTGATTCTTGTGCAACCGGTTGTCCTTATCTTACGGGCGATGCAAAAAACTGTGCAACCGGTTGTCCGCTGAACGGTCGATTTGGCCGGGTTAACTGTGCAACCGGTTGTACAACCGCGACACTTATGTCACTCTGAGTATCGAAACTCAGCGCAAAACAGCATTCCAGGCAGCAGACAACGGCCGCGCCCATCTATACCCCGCCCTTGTAAGCCATGTTCAACAACAGCTTGAATGTGAAATGCCACCAGTGGCCGGATACCATGAACGCTGTTCAGGCGCACTATAGTAAGCTGTATCCGCACCAGCCCGCATCAGTGACAACATCGACCGCATTTTCCAGGAGACGCCATGACCCAACCAGTTCGCACCGCACCTACGCTTGCTGAGGTTGCCGCAGCTGCCGGCGTGTCGCGCTCCACGGCATCGCGCGCTCTCAACGATTCGCCCCGCATTAGCGAGGAAACCAAAAAGCGCGTCCGCGCGGCGGCCAAGAAAGTCAATTTTGTCCCCAACGCTCGTGGCCGAGCGCTCGCTGTCGGGCGCACGGAAATCATCGCCGTACTCGTGACCGAGCCCCTGAGTGAACTCTTCAGCGACCCCACCTATAGCGAGTTTTTGAGCGGCATTACCGAGGAACTGTCGGAGTCGTCCTATCTGCCCGTTATCTTGCAGGCGTCTTCTACGCATGAGCGCAACCGCGCACGCGAGCACTTTGAGCGCCGCTCGTTCGACGCCGTGATCGACGTCTCCCCCTACAAGGGCAGCGAGCTGCTCGAGGTACTGTGCGAGCTGGGCGTACCCACCGTGTTGTGCGGCCAGCTCGAGGGCCACCCCTATCGCGATGTGTTCTCGACGGTCTACTCTGACGACGAAGAGGGCGGACGCTTTGCAGCGCTCGCTATGAAGGAGCGAGGGCGCAAAGATATCGTCGCCGTGTTGGGACCGCAAGACAACCCCGCCGTTGTCGACCGCCTGCGCGGCTACCGCGCCGTCTTGGGCGAAGACCTCCCAGACGCAAACGTTATCTATACCGGCTGGAACAACGGAGACGGCTATCAGGCCATGCACCAGATCCTCGCGCGCGAGATTGCTTTCGATGGCGTGCTCTGCGGATCGGACCGTATCGCGGCTGGCGTCATCACCGCACTCAACGAGGCAGGCCTATCCGTTCCGGCGGACATTTCCGTCGTCGGCTTCGACGATCACGAGATTGCGACGCGCTGCGTCCCCGCGCTCACGACCGTCCGCCAGCCCCTGCGCGAAGAAGGCCACATGGCCGCCAACATTGCGCTCGACATGATCAAGGGTGCCGAGCCCACCACCTCCGTGATGCACATGCAGCTGATCCAGAGAGACTCGCTATAAGAAACTGGGACGCACTTTCCGCCTGACAGTTGTTGCGGAAAGCCTGTTCCGTTTTGAGCGCTCATTCTGGGTCACAGTTTCCGTTAGACAGCTCAACCGGAAACTGTGCCCCATTATTTTGCCGAATTCTGGGTCGCGCTTTCCGCGACGCCCGGTCATCCCAAGCCCTCTCAACCTCGGCGCATATAAAACGAGGGAAGACACACGTCCTTCCCTCGTTGCAAGCAATATGTAGTCGCTCGCCTACATCAGGCGCAGGCTGACGTCCTTGAGCTGGGCGCCGCTAACGGCACTCGGGGCGCCCGACATAAGGTCGGAGCCGCTGGCCGTCTTGGGGAACGCCATGACGTCGCGGATGGAGTCGGAACCGGTGAGCAGCATGCACACGCGGTCCAGGCCCAGAGCAAAACCGCCCATCGGGGGCGCACCAAACTTGAGGGCCTCCATGAGGAAGCCGAACTGAGACTCGGCGCGCTCCTCGGTAAAGCCCAGGAGCTTGAGCATGGACATCTGCATCTCGGCGTTGTGGATACGCATACCGCCACCGCCGGCCTCAAAGCCGTCCATGACAAAGTCGTAGGTGCACGAACCGGCTGCCAGGGGATCGGCCTCGATCTTGGCGATGTCGGTCTCGGTCGGCAGGGTGAACGGCTGGTGCTCGGCTGCATAGGCCTTGCGGTCCTCGTCCCAGTGGAACAGCGGGAAGTTGACGACCCACAGGAAATCGTGACCCTCGCGCTTGATCTCGAGCGCGTTGGCCATGTGGGAGCGCATGCCGCCCAGGATCTCGTCAGAGAGCAGGCGCGGACCGGCGGCGAACATCACAAGGTCGCCGGGCTCGACGTCCATGCGCTCACGCAGAGCCGCCATCTCCTCGTCCGAGAAGAACTTGACGATGGGGCTGTTGATGGAGCCGTCCTCGCGGAAGGCGATCCAGGCCAGGCCCTTGGCGCCAAACGTGGAGGCCACGCCGGCGAGCTTATCGATCTTGGCACGTGCCCAGGCACCGGCGCCCTTGGCGTTGATGGCCTTGACGACAGAGCCTTCCTCGTTTGCGGCGGTCGCAAAGACCTTGAACTTGGAGTTGGCAAAGATGTCGGTCAGGTCGACCAGGTGCATGCCATAGCGGGTATCGGGCTTGTCGGAGCCATAGGTGTCCATGGCCTCCCAGTAGTCCATGCGACGCAGCGGCGTGGGCATCTCGACACCCATGCGACCGAAGGCATCGGACAGGACCTCTTCGAGCGCGCTCATGACATCGTTCTGGTCCACGAAGGACATCTCGATATCGACCTGAGTGAACTCGGGCTGGCGGTCGGCACGCAGGTCCTCGTCGCGGAAGCACTTGGCAACCTGGTAGTAGCGCTCGACGCCACCGACCATGAGCAGCTGCTTCAGGAGCTGCGGGGACTGCGGCAGGGCGTAGAAGTTACCCGGCTGGATGCGGCTGGGGACGATGAAGTCGCGGGCGCCCTCGGGCGTGGACTTGAACAGGGAGGGCGTCTCGACCTCCATGAACTCACGGTTGTGCAGCGCCTCGCGAATGGCAAAGGTGAAGTCGGAGCGCAGCTTGAGGTTGGCCATCATTTCGGGACGACGGAGGTCCAGATAGCGATAACGCAGGCGGGTGTCCTCGCTGGTCTCGATGCCGTCCTCGATCTGGAACGGCGGGGTGACGGACGTGTTGAGCACCTCGGCGTGGTCGGTCAGGACCTCGATCTCGCCAGTCGCGAGCTTGGTGTTGGTGGTCTCCTCGCCACGGGCGCGCACGACGCCGTGGATCTTGATGGGCCACTCGGGACGCATGGTCTCGGCGATCTTAAAGGCATCGCCATCGGAGTGCTCGGGGTCGAAGGTGAGCTGCGTGATGCCCTCGCGGTCGCGAAGGTCGCAGAAGATAAGGCCGCCGTGGTCGCGGCGACGGCTCACCCAACCGGTGAGGGTGACCTCTTCGCCCACGTTCTCGAAGCGAAGCTCGCCGCAGGTACGGGTGTGCATGGAATGCTCATCGATGGGACGGGTCTGGCTCATACCAGTGATCCTCCTTTATGGATCTGTGCCGCCCCGTGTCGTTCCGGGCGGCGTCGTACAGATTTGCCCAGCCTGCGTAAACCGCGCAGCCAGACATGGCGTTCTATCTTATCGCACCTGTGCCGATGCGCCGCGAAAAAGTGGCTCCTGCCCAAAGACTTGACGGAGACGAAACAATTGACGCACCGCGGCACCCGCCCGCGCTCGTCACGTGCGACAATGTGCCCCAATACAACTGCACTCGGAAAGGCCCGCCATGACTGCACGCCTCATCGTTATGGATATCGACTCCACGCTCATCAACCAGGAGGTCATCGATCTTTTGGGCGAGGAGGCAGGCGTGGGCGAGCAGGTGGCGCAGATCACCGAACGCGCCATGCGCGGCGAGCTGGACTTTAAGCAAGCGCTCGAGGAGCGCGTGGGGCTGCTTGCCGGCTTGGATGAGAGCGTGTTCGAGCGCACTTTTGAGCGCGTGACATTTACCCCCGGCGCGTTAGAGCTTGTGCGCTCGGCACACAGCAAGGGCTGGAAGGTCGGCGTGGTAAGCGGCGGCTTCCACGAGGTCGCTGACAAGATCGCAGCCGCCGCGGGCATCGATTTTTGCCTGGCCAACCGCCTAGAGGTCGTGGACGGCAAGCTTACCGGTAAGTTGGCTGCCGAGATTGTGACCAAGGAGTCCAAGCTCATCCAGCTGCTGGACTGGGCAGTTGAGTGCGGCGTCGACATGGCCCACACCGTCGCGATCGGCGACGGCGCCAATGACATCCCCATGATTCAGGCCGCGGGCACGGGCATCGCGTTTTGCGCCAAGCCCAAGACGCGCGAAGCCGCCCCGTTTGCCATCGACGAGCGCAACCTGATGCTCGCCATGGACATCATCCTGCGTGACTAGCCGATCCGTTTAACAATTGAATCAGTCCGTCCTATAGTTTCCGAACAATTTTGTCTTAGTGTTCGGAAACATACCCTTTGAGTGCTAGACTTTGCGCCGTCGAAGGGAACATATATGGATAAGCGAGATCTTGAGCAGCTGCTGAGCGATGTTGCCGGCGGATCAGTCACCCCTGCCGATGCCCTTACGCGCATCCAGACGGCTCCGACTGCCGATTTGGGCTTTGCGCAGCTCGATCTTTCGCGCGGAGTGCGCCAGGGAGCCGGCGAGGTTGTCTACGGTGCCGGTAAAACCGCCGAGCAAATTGCCGCCATTATCAAAGCGTTACTCGATGCAGACCAGGAGCGCATCCTGGTCACATGCCTGGACGGCGAAAAGGCAGCCCGCACCGGTGAGCTTCTCGGCAACGGCATCGACCTGGGATATGTCCCGGACGCCCAGCTCGCCCTCGTGGGCGGCAAGCCCTCCCCTACCGGCAACGGACGCATCGTCGTCGCCTGCGCCGGTACGAGCGACCTGCCCGTCGCCGAAGAGGCGGCACTGACGGCCGAGTTCTACGGCAACGAGGTCGATCGCCTCTACGACGTGGGTGTCGCCGGCCTGCACCGTCTGCTCGCTCATGCTGAGGAACTTGCCCAGGCGCAGGTGGTCATCGCCATCGCCGGCATGGAGGGCGCCCTGGCGAGCGTCATAGGAGGCCTTGTGAGCTGTCCGGTCATCGCCGTCCCCACCAGTGTGGGCTATGGCGCGAGCTTTGGCGGCGTGGCCGCACTGCTCGCCATGCTCAACTCCTGCGCCAGCGGCGTTTCAGTCGTCAACATCGACAATGGCTTCGGCGCCGCCTACCAGGCAAGTCTTATCAATCATTTGAGCGCCGGCACGCCCTGCGCCCGTTAAGGAGCATTCTATGTCCAACCATCAGCACACGCTTATCATCGACGGCACCTCGGGCATCAGCGGCGACATGACCGTCGCGGCCCTGCTCGACTTGGGCGCCAGCGAGGAGCACCTGCGCGAACAGCTCGCCACGCTGCCGGTCGACGGCTTTGAGATTGCCGTCACCCGCGTAAACAAGCATGGCATCGACGCCTGCGACTTTGACGTTCAGCTGGCAGAGGAGCTCGAGAACCACGACCACGACATGGCCTGGCTCTACGGCAACGAGGCAGCTGCCGAGCACACGCACAAGCATGAGCACCACCATCATGATCATGACGAGCACGAACATGAGCACTGCCACGAGCATGACCATGAGGCCCACGGTCATGGCCACGAGGGTCACCATCACGCCCACCACCATCACCACCGTTCTTTGGCGGACGTCACCGCCATCATCGATGGCTCGCAGTTAAGCGATGGCGCCAAGCGTCGCGCGCTCGCCATCTTTACCGCGCTCGCCGCCGCCGAGGCCAAGGCCCACGGCAAAACGCTCGAGACCGTCATGTTCCACGAAGTAGGCGCCATCGATTCCATCGTTGACATCTGCTCTGTCGCCATCTGCCTCGATGACCTGGGCATCGAGGATATTGTCGTCGAGTCGCTCTCCGAGGGTCACGGCACCATCCACTGTGCCCACGGCCTTATGCCCATCCCGGCGCCCGCCGTCGTCAACCTATGCCAGGCAGGCAATATCGCCCTCACGCCCGCACCGGTCGCCGGCGAGCTCGTGACGCCGACGGGCGCCGCCATCGTCACCGCGCTGCGCACGTCCGACCAACTGCCCTCACGCTACCGCATCGAAGCCGTCGGCTACGGCGCCGGTAAGCGCCCCTACGAGGGCTGCTCCGGCACGCTCCGTTGCCTGCTTGTTCACGTGGACGCATAGCCATGGATGCCCGCAAAACCAAAAGCCGCGCCGCCATTGTCACGGCGTTTTCCGAGCTCCTTCGCGAGGAGGACTACGGCAAGATCACCGTCGGCGACATCATCGCGCGCGCCCATGTGGGTCGGGCCACGTTCTACGGCCTCTTTAAGAGCAAAGACGACCTACTGTCCAAGCTCGTAAGCGACATCTGCACCCACGCCCTCGACGACGATGGCACACCGCTCGACGACCCACTCGTGCAGGTCGAACATATCCTCAACAACCTCTGGGAGCGCCGCCAGGGCGTTCGAGCCCTCGTAGCCGGCGCCGGCTCACGCGTCTTCGCCGACTGCTTACGCAAGACCATCATGTCACGAGCAGCCGAAACCGTCCCCACCGACCCAAACGGCCCCGCCGCCACCATGGACCGAAGCTTCCTACTACACCACATAGCCTCAAGCTTCGTAGGAATGGTCCAATGGTGGGCCTGGCACAACTTCCAAGCAAACAAAGCCGACGTAGCCAAAGACTACCTCTCAGCCATAAAGCCCCTCTTCACCTAAGTAAGAAGCTCATCCCAAATCATCGACCCAACCCAGGCCGCCACGCATCCCAAAGTGTCATTCACACTTCAACGCCCCCAACAGCAACAAGCCCCTCCCATCTATATTCAGATATATATGTTGGGCTGCTTGTTCGAAGGCAACTGGATTCCCGCAGGGTCCGGCATAGGTTAACTTTCCGCCGCATTCCGCAGGACGCAAGAAGCTCCCGCCGCACGAAGTGCGCAGCGGGAGCTTCTTGCATGTCCGAGGACGCGGCGGAAAGTTAACCTATGCCGGACCCGGGCGTTATATCAATTGTCTTGGCCTAGAACATGCCCAAGAAACCATGCACAAACAGCGCGGCCAGAGCGGCACCGATAAACGGAGCGATGCCAGGAACGAGCAGGCCGTACTTCCAGTTGTTGTCAGCCTTGTTCTTAATCGGCAGCACCTGATAGGCCATGCGAGGACCAAGGTCACGAGCCTGGTTCATGGCGAAGCCGGTGATGCCGCCCATGCCCATGCCAACAGCCCAAACGATCAGGCCGACGCAGATGGCGAGCATCAGAACGTTCTCGCCGGCGCGGCTAGCGGCAGCAAGGATGGCGCTAATGAACACGAAGGTGCAGATAGCCTCGCAGAAGAAGTTGCGAACATAGTTCGTGCCCTCGGTGGTGGGGTTGGTCGAGAAGATGTTGCGCTGGGCAATGGGGTCGACGACACCCTCGGAAGCCTTGAACTCATCGGCATACATAAGCCAAGCGATTACGGCGCCCACAAAGCCGCCGAGCATATCGGCAATCATGAAGGGGATGCAGCTGCTCCACGGCACCAGGCCTACGATGCACTGGGCAAGCACCATAGCCGGATTCATGCACACGGCGCCGCCAAAGACAAACAGGCAGACCGAGATGCCAAAAGACCAAGTGGTGATGGCAAACATGTGGCCGGAGCCCTGATACTTGGTGCCCTTAAGCACGGTATCGCAGTGCACGCCCACGCCAAAGATGATCATGAGGGCCGTTGCGCCGAATTCGCAGAGGAGTTTGGTAAGCATAAAACCTTATCTTTCTTGTCAATTATAAACGATTCGTTTAGGCCGCGCGCTAGTGCTGAGCGACAACAACGCCCAGGCCATCGGGAATGACGGCCACCTTGGCATCGGCACCCTTCATCTCAAAGGCGAGCTTGAGCGCCTCCTCGAGGGTGTTGACCGGCGTCATGTGCATATCCTTAATCATCTGGTGATCGCACAGGTCGGTGACCATGATCACGGGGTGATGCGCCAGGATGCGGGCAAAGATCTGGCTCGTCCACTGGTCGGGCAGGGTCTCGTCCTTAGGACGGTCGATGCAGGCGCGCTCAAACTCTGCCGGATCGTTGTCGGCGATGTTGTGATAGAAGCCCTCGCCGCCGTGACCGTCGGCACAACCGGCGACGTCGATGATCACACCGCCCTCGGGAAGCGTGGCCTCGGCAGAGCACATGCCCTTCACGGCCTGGTAGATGTTCTGGTCGAGCGGGTAGCCGCCGTTGGTGGTGATGGCAATCTCGCACTCGACGGGCTCAACGCCGGCAAGGCTCTTTACGAACTCGCAGCCAGCCTCGTGTGCCTTGTGGATGTCGCCGGCGAAGGAGCCAATGACCTCGTGCTTGCCGTTGAGCACCACGTTCAGCACAAAGGCAAGGTGAGCCATCTCGGCAGCGGCAAACATGTCCTCGCTCACGTGGTTATGGCACAGGTTGCCGGCACGCGAATGGGAATCGTTCACAAACTGGCCGTTGTGGTTGTACATGATGGTCTTGTAGCTGGCGATGCCAGGCAGGACGGACTTGCGGCTGCCGGAGAAACCAGCAAAGAAGTGCGGCTCAATAAAGCCCTCGGCAAGCAGCAGATCGCAATCGACGGCAATCTTGTTGATGATGCACTCGCCACCAGAAGGCAGGGTGCCGATCTTTTTCATCATGCTGTCGTCAGTCGCGACATGCATAACGATTTCCTCGTTGGCAACGATCTCCTCGCCGTACTTGTTGACGAGCTCCTCGTGCGTCGACGGACGATGCATACCCGTAGCAACCAGAATGCGAACGCGCGCCTCAGGCGCAGCGGAGTGGATGTGATGCAGCAGAATAGGCATCGTCACACGCGAGGGAACGGGGCGCGTATGGTCGGAGCTAATGATGACAATATCCTTCTTGCCAGCACAAAGCTCCTCGAGCGAAGGCGAACCATAAGGGTTGGCAAGTGACTCCTCTACCAGCTCTTCCTGCGATTTTGTAGTCTTAAACTCGTTTTGATGACCTTCCATCACACCCGCGAAATTCTTATCCTCGAGCTCCAGATGCAACGTCTTGTGGTCAAACGGTAGTTCACATTCAAACAATGACGAGCGCCCTCTTCCTTTCAACTGACACACTAGATTAACCGTTGGAAGGATACGCCGCTCACCGAAAAACACCACCGTCCACCGACTCATTAACACAACGTTCATATTTGACCCGCAACAAAACGGCCGCGATCCCAAACGGAACCGCAGCCGCTACAGTCGTAAGGCGAGAAGCACCAAATGCGCCACCGGGATAGACCCCATCCAAAACGCGCGGAGCGCACCATTATTCCCCCAGCCAGTAATCCGCCGAAGACCGGACATCGCAGGGCCCGCCATCAGTTTACTTTTAGGCACACTCCGCAGGACGCAAGAAGCCCTCGCCGCACGAAGTGCGCAGCGAGGGCTTCTTGCATGTCCGAGGACGTGCCTAAAAGTAAACTGATGGCGGGCCCGGACGACTACAGGGCTATCGATTACCCCGTGTTCTGCAAACCTGCCGAGACGCCGGTCACAGTCGAAAGAATCAGGCTCATGTACTCGGCCTTCTTCTCCTCGGCCATCTCGTCCTGGTTCATACGCACCTCGCGAAGGGCGCGGACCTGGGCGATGGACAGGGCGTCGACGTAGGGGTTGCGCACGCGGACGGCGCAACCGAGCACGCGGCGGCGCTGCAGCGGCCACTCATCACCGACGATGGCAAGGACCCACTTACGGGTGAGCTGCATCTCGGTAAAGACCTTCTCGGACAGATCCTGGCGATCGCCCAGGTGCAGATACATCTTGGCGATGCGCTGATCGGTCTTAGCGATCGACATCTCGATGTTGTCGATGAACGTGCGGAAGAACGGCCACTCCTGGTAGGCAGCCTTGAGCTGGTCAAGATCGCCAAGCTGCTCGCAGGCGGTGCCCAGACCGTACCAAGCGGCCAGGTTAATGCGCGCCTGGCTCCAGCTGAAGATCCACGGAATGGTACGCAGGTCGTCGAGCGACTTGGCGCCCAGACCGCGCTTGGCGGGACGCGAGCCGATCGGCAGCAGACCGACCTCGGTCAGCGGCGTCACGGTCGAGAACCACGGTGTAAAGTCCTCGGTGTTCAGCAGGTCCAGATAGCGCTCGTGGCTTGCGGCGTTGAGCTTCTCGGCCATATCCCAGAACTTCTGCGTGGTCTCGGTGTTGGTCTTCTCGACACTCGGGGCCGACTGCAAAAGCGTTGCGGCGGCAACGGACTCAACATGACGCTGAGCCAGCGTGCGGTTGCCGTAACGGGCAAAGATGACTTCGCCCTGCTCGGTAAGCTTAAAGAAGCAGTTGACCGAACCCTTGGGCTGCGCCAGCACGGCCTTGTTGGCCGGGCCGCCGCCACGGCCCACGGCACCGCCGCGACCGTGCATGAGCACCAGGTCGATATCGTTCTTCTCTGCCCACTTGGCGATGCGCTCCTGCGCGGAGTGCAGCGCGAGCATGGCCGTGGTAGGACCGGCATCCTTGGAAGAGTCGGAATAGCCCAGCATGACCTCCATGCGGCGGTTGGTCTGGGCAAGGCGCTTTTGCACCACGGGCAGCGTAAGCATCTGATCGAGCACGTCGACGCAGCCCTCGAGGTCCTCGAGCTGCTCGAACAACGGGATCACGTCGAGCTCGGGGACATCCTCCTCGTGTGCAAAGGACAGGTGCGCCAGCTCAAAGACGTCGGCCACATGCTGAGCGCTCTTGGTAAACGAGATGATGTAGCGGTGCGCCATCTTCTTGCCGTAGCGCTTTTGGATGGAGCCGATAGCGCGGAAGGTATCGATGACCTCGCGCGTCATGGGCTGCAGGTCGCCATGGATACCGTTCTCGTGGATATCCTTAAGGGCGCGGGCATGCACCACGGAGTGCTGACGGAACTCCATCTCGACCATATGGAAGCCGAAGGACTCGACCTGCCAGATGATGGTTTGGACCGGGCCGTAGGCAGCACGGACGGCACCGCAGGCGGCCAGCGAACGCTGGACGACGCGCAGGTCATCCAGGAACTCGTCGGCGCTGTGGTACATGGTGTCGGTGATACGACGGACGGTGGCGTTCAGGCGGTCGGCCATGACGAGCATGACGGCGCGATGCGGCTCGTGCTCGGAGATCAGCTCGGCGCGGGCCGTGTAACGAGGGCTCATCTCGACCTGATGGTTCCACAGGTTAATGAGCTCGGCCGACGGCTTGCTGTAGGTAGCCTCGAGCGTGAGGTTGCGGCCGATGTGGCGGCACTTGTCCTCGAGCTTGAGCACCATGTGCGTAAAGTACTTGGCGGCGACCTCACGGCTCACCTTGGCGGTGACGTTGGGGTTACCGTCGCGGTCGGAACCGATCCAGCTGCCGGGATGGAAGAACGCCGGGCACAGCGGCGGCACAGTACCGGCCTTGTCGCCCAGCACCCAATCGTCAAAACGACGATAGATAACGGGGATAACGTCGAACAGCGTGTTATCGAAGATGTCGATGATGGTATCGGCTTCCTCGACCGGCGTGGGCTTCTTGAGCGCGATGGGACTCGTACGCACCAGGGCGTCGATCTCCTGCAGCATATGGCGCTCGTTCTCCACCAGGTCGGAGCCGCCCAGACGCGGACGCTCCTCCAGCAGGTTGGAGATACGGCGGATCTTGCCCTCGACGGCCTTACGACGGGCCTCGGTGGGATGTGCGGTAAAGACAGGGTGGAACTCGAGCTTGTCGAGCAGCTCGTTGGCACCCTCGACACCCAGCTCATTCACCAGCTGGTGATAGGCAACGGTAAGCTCGTTGGCAGGATCGACCTCGGTATCGGTCGACGCACCGGCCTCGCGCTCGCGCAGCTGCGCCACACGGTAGTTCTCCTCCGACAGGTTTGCCAGATGGAAAAAGCTCGTAAAGGCGCGAACGATGACCTGCTGCTTATCGAGCGGCAGGCTGTCGATCAAATCGACGACCTCACGAAATGCCACGGCAGTGGGCTCGTCGGCGGTGGGCACGCCCTGCTCGTCGACGGCTTCGTCGGCAGCGCAGGTACCGGGGTTGCCGGCATTGACCACAATCTCGGCTGTCAAAATCTTGTCGAACAGGTCCGCGATCTCGGGATCATACTCGCTAAGCACACGGCGCTCCAGGCGCAAGAACAGCGCCAGATTGTCGCGCAGCTCCTCGGGGATCTCGATCTCGGCGAGACGCTCCCTGGACTCGGCATTCGAGCCGATTCGGTTAACGAGGCGGTTGACCACGGCAGCGACGCGCGCCGCGGCTTCGGGTACAGACTGGTTGCTTAGGTTCTCAGCCACGTTTCCTCCCATTCCTCCTTCTATGCACGTAACATGCGGTATTCATTATAGGCGCTTGAGAAATACTTTCGACACTGATTGCGCTTTACCACACAAAAGTATTTTCTGCATTGCAAAGGTTTTTGCCCTAAATGGTCGTATTTCTCGGTGGGCGGCATACGTAAACGGGGGCATTCCGCATAAAAGCGAAACACCCCCGTAACAATCGCTCTCCATGAGCAGGGCACGTTAGCAGGCCCGAAGCTCAAAAAGATGCGCTACAGGCGCTCGCGAACCGCCTCGACGACGTTGTCCAGATCGGCGAGCACCTCGTCATGGCTCTGCATGTCGCGCACTTTGACCTTGCCGGCGGCAAGCTCGTCGCCGCCCAGGACCAAGATGAGCTTGGCGCCTACCTTATCGGCTTGCTTAAACTGGGCCTTGAGCGAACGACCCTGATAGTCGGCCTCGGTCACGATACCTGCGGCGCGAAGCTCCTGCGTAATGGCAAAGACGTTCTGACGCAGCTCCTTGCCGGCGTTGGCGACATAGACGCACGGGGCCTCATCGGCACCCAAATCGCTGCCAAAGGCCTGCAGGGCCAGCAGGGCGCGCTCAAAACCGACAGCAAAGCCGACGCCCGCCGTGGGCTTGCCACCCTCGAGCTCGACCAGGCCATCGTAGCGGCCGCCGCCGCCGATGGAGCCGACGCCGGCGCCAGGGGCCTCGACCTCAAAGACAGTACGGGTGTAGTAGTCCAGGCCGCGCACCAAGGTGGGATCCTCGACATACTCGATACCGGCGGCATCCAGATAGCGCTTGACCTGCTCGTAGTGCTCGCGGCACTCATCGCACAGGTTGTCACCCATCAGCGGAGCCTCGGCCATGATCTCGCGGCAGTGGTCGTTCTTGCAGTCAAAGGCACGCAGCGGGTTGAGCTCGGCGCGCTCGCGGCACTCATCGCACATCTCGTCTGCGTGATCGAGGATAAACTGCTTGACTTGCTCGCGGTAAGCCGGACGGCACTGGGCGTCACCCATCGAGTTGATGAGCAGACGAAGCTTGGAAAGGTCGAAGCCCAGGCGCTTGTAGAACTCCATGAGCATGATGATGCACTCGGCGTCTGCCGCCGGATCGGGAGCGCCGAGCCACTCGATGCCCACCTGGTGGAACTGGCGCAGGCGGCCCTTCTGGGGACGCTCGCCGCGGAACATGGCCTCGGCGTAGTACGCCTTAAACGGCGTGGAGCCCTGGGGCACCAGGTTGTTCTCGACGACGGCGCGCACCACGCCGGCCGTGCCCTCGGGGCGAAGTGCCAGGCGCTGCTTGGGCTTGAGTTTGGTGTCGGTGCCCTCGGTAAAGACGCGCTCCAGGTTGGCACCGCTGAACACGCGGAACATTTCCTTGCGCACGACGTCGGTCGACTGGCCGATACCGTGGACAAACACGTCCACCTGCTCGATTGCGGGCGTCTCGATGGGTTTAAAACCAAACGGCTCGAACACGCCGGCCGCAATCTGCTGCATCTTTTGCCAGGCGCGCATCTCGGCGCCGATAAGGTCGCGGGTTCCCTCCGCCTTCTGTGCCTGCATGGGCAAACACCTTTCTTTTGTATCGCGTCATAGGTAACGGTCATTATACGGCACAAACACAAACAGCGGCGGCGCGTCTGACCGAACGAGGGTATGG
>URTZ01000003.1 GCA_900550825.1 uncultured Collinsella sp.
GCGGAGGGGGCGGGCCTGAGACATATTAAGGTTGCTGCTCTACAGTCCTGCTCACGACGGAGAGCACATTAAGTGCTCTCCTGTTCGTGCGGAACTCGCGACAACCTTAATATGTCTCAGGCCCGCCCCCTCCGCCGTACACTGGGAACGCCACGTTGATGTCTGCTAAACCTTGCTCGCTCAGGCTAATGACTTTGTTGGGGGTCCACTATTTGCTGGAGGGTGAACTTACATTGCATTGGCTCACCTTCTGCTTGTGGCTTTTCCTCGTCAAAATCGAAGATCATGATGGCGCAGTTGGGAAGTTTTGCTGGGAGCTCAAAGTCCTCTGGGACGGCGGTTTTGATGAATTGGCGGCTGGCGCTGCCGTGGCTTACTGCTAGTAGGGTTTCGATGCCCTCGGAGTCCATGAGATTAGTGAGGGTGCCTACCATGCGTTCTTGCAGTGCGCGGCTTCCTTCTCCTCCGAAGGGGACCAGATCCTCGCCCGGATCCCAGACGTCGGTGGGTAGCGCGTCGTGCGGGCCTTCTTCGAAGGTGCCGTAGCAGCGCTCGATAATGCCTTCGCAGGGCTCGGCTGCTGCGTCCGGGCCGAGAAGCTCGGTTGCGACGAGACTTGCCGTGTCCATGGCTCGGCCTAAGGGTGATGAGACCACTTTGTCGGGAACGACGCCGTGGGCCTTGAGCCATGCGGCTGTCATCCCGGCTTGCTGACGGCCCAAATCGGTGAGCGGTGAATCGCAGCGACCCTGGACGAGCTTTTTAACGTTGAATTCTGTCTGGCCGTGGCGGAGTAGATATAGACGCTTCATGCTCTCCTCTTCTGTATAACTTGCTTTGCCGGCACAGCCTTACTCGTGGGTATGCCCTACGTAGTCTTCGTCGATCGTAATCTTGGCAATCGACTTGGGATATTCCGATTCGACCCGTTGTGCCAGCGCGTGCTTTAAGTCTTCGGCACTCATCTGCAGATCCGAGGGACGCACGCAGTCAAAGATCACGTTGGTGTGCGTAGGACCCGGCACGCAGCGCAGGTCATGAATCGAGAGGCGGCTATCGATCTCCTGGGCCATGGCGTGAATGCGCAAGCGCATGCTCGCCACCTTTGGATCGTCGGTCACGATGGGATCGTAGTGAAGCGTAACGATCATGCCGTCTTCGTCCCTAAACGACTGCTCGATGTTATCGAGCGTGTCGTGACTTTCCAACGGGCTGTCCTCGGCCGCCATCTCGGCATGCGCACTTGCAAACTTCCTGCCCGGGCCGTAGTCGTGAACCATCAAATCGTGAACGCCCAAAACGCCGGGATAGCTCATGATCTTGTCTCGAATGTGCTTGACCAGCTTAGGATCGGGCGACTGGCCCAAAAGCGGGCTCACCGTATCCTGGATGAGCTCAAAACCGCTCCAGCCAATATAGGCGCCAACGGCAAGGCCGACCCATGCGTCAAGATTGATGTGCGTCACCTGCGAAACAATTGCGCACGCCAACACGGCGCCTGTGGCAAGGACATCGTTCTTGGAATCCTGCGCGGTCGCATGCAGCGTCTCGGACTCAATGCGATCGCCGAGCTTTTGGTTGAGGGCCGCCATCCACAGCTTTACAACCATCGAAAGTGCCAGGACTGCCACCAGGGCAAGCGAGAACTCGACAGGCTCCGGGTTGACAATACGCTCCACCGAGGACTTCACCAGTTCGATGCCAATAAGCAGCACGAGCGCCGCCACGACCAAACCCGAGAGATACTCGTAGCGACCGTGGCCGTAAGGATGCTCGGGGTCGGCCGGCTTGCTCGCCAGCTTAAAGCCCAGCACGCTCACGATATTCGAGCTGGCATCGGACAGGTTGTTCATGGCATCCGCCACAATCGAAACCGATCCCGACAGCACGCCAATTACGCCCTTCGCAGCGCATAGTGCCACATTGGCGAGAATACACACCACGCCCGTCAACGTGCCCACGCGCGCACGGTCGCCCTGCGCACGCTTAACAATCCACTCGACCATCTACATCCGCCCCCACGGTACTACCTATATATCTATTGCTCAAACGGATTGTAGTGTAGCCACTTTGTCCCCCAGATACAAAAAAGGCCGCAACCCACACGGGCCACGGCCTTGGAATATGGCAAAGGAATCGTCCTTGTGTCGCACAGGTTTACGCGCTTACTTCGGCCACGCTCTTCGAGGTTTCGGGTGAATCGGCTCCGTCCCCCGTCGTCTGTCCCTTCGCCGGCACCACGCCAAAGCAGTAGCTCAGCGCCGCAGACACCGCAAATGCCACACCGCCGGCAGCGCAGCACCACAGCAGGTTCGAGATGCCGCCCGTGGCAAAGCCAATGACCATAAGGACATTCGTCATGCCGATGGTATAGGCCGTAACGTGGCCCACGGCCGCAACAAGGCCTCCGACGGCGCCGCCAATGGCCATGCACGTCAGGCACCTGCCATATTTAAAGCCGCAACCGTACAGCGCCGGCTCGCTTACGCCGCCAAGAACACCCGAGATTGAATAGCCCAGCATGAGCGCCTTCTCGTCCTTATCCGCAACGCGGAGCGACGCGCCAAAGGGCATGCCCCAAACGGCGAACGTTGCCATCGTCGCGGCGATCAGGATGCACGAATCCGTTCCCACACTCATAAACTGCGCATAGGCGAGCGATAGGACAACGTTGCTGACGCCGGCGATCTTTAGGAACTCCCAGCCCGCAGCAAGCCCCATGAGCGTGAGCAGCGACACGATGCCACCGGAATTGCCAAGCATAAACATAAGCTGGCCCAACAGCATGCCCAGATAGCTGCCCGCCGGCGCCGTAATACACAGCGAAACCGGAACCATGACAAGCATGGTCGCAAACGGAACAAACGAAAACGCCACGGCCCTAGGGATAACGCGCTTAAAGAAACACTCCACTCGCCATAGCACAGGCACCGAAAGGAGAACTGGAATAACAGTCGTCGTGTAATCGTTGACCGGCGCGGGAAGCAGACCATACACGGAAGTCATCGATGCCCCCGTCGTCGATGCGGCATCGACAAGCTTAAGCAGATCGGGCGCAATCAATACGCCGCCCAGCATCATGCCCAGCTGCTCCGAGCAACCGAGCTGGCGGGCGGCCGCCCAACCAAGATAAATGGGCAAAAAGTAGTAGCCGGCGTTATAGAGCCAACTGTAGAACAGGCGATAGATTTCGGAATCGGCAGACCACAGGCCCAGCATGCCTTCGCCCATAATGACGGCGACGGTGCGGAACAACGCCGCGCAGACAATAAAGGGCAGCGCCGACATCATGCTTTTGGACAGATAGTCCACCACGGCCATGGCGTTTGATGAAACCGTCGTTGTAAACGAGGTTCTAGAAACTTGTGACATGGAACGCCTTTCCCAATGTGACATACGGGCCGTCCCTTTGTCACATCGTGCGGTACTGACCGATTGCGCGGTACTTTTGGTAGCGGAGGTTTGTGAGGGTCGCGTCGTCGAGCCGCCCAAGCGTATCGAAGGCATCAAATGCCGAGGACATGACGGCACCGGCGATCTCCTCATGCGACAGGCCCTTATCGTCAACAATGCCGTCAATGATGCCGAGCGCCAGCAGATCGGGGGCCGTGAGCTTAAGCGCCTCGGCGGCCTCATTCGCACGCTCGGTATCCTTCCACAGGATCGACGCACAGGCCTCGGGGCTCACGACCGAATAGGCCGAGCTCGAGAGCATCAGGATGCGGTCGGCCACGGACAGCGCCAGCGCGCCACCAGAGCCGCCCTCGCCTGTCACCACCGAGACAATCGGCGTCTTAAGGCCGCTCATCTCCATGAGATTCTGGGCAATCGCCTCGCCCTGACCGCGCTCCTCGGCACCGATGCCGCAAAACGCACCCGAAGTATCGACCAGGCACAGAACCGGTCGACCAAACTTTTCGGCCTGGCGCATAAGGCGACGCGCTTTGCGGTAGCCCTCGGGATGTGCCATACCAAAGTTGCGACGCATGCGCTCTTTGGTCGTGGTGCCGCGCTCGATGGCGATGACCGTTACGGGGCGTCCGTCTTTCCAGCCAATGCCAGCCACCACAGCAGCGTCGTCGCCAAAGTAGCGGTCGCCGTGCAGCTCCACAAATCCATCCAGGCCCAGCGAGATCATCTCACCCGCCGTGGCGCGATCTGCCGAGCGGGTCTGCTTGACAATCTCGAGCGCGGTTTTTGGTGCGGCCGAGCGCTTGAACAAGTGTCCCAGCTTTTTGCCGCGGCGACCCATATGCACGATCTCATGCGGTGCCCCCAGGCCGGGCGCGTGCCCTTCGTGCAGCGCCAGCAGCTCGCCTACCGTGAGCGCAATCTCGCCACGCGGAACAACGGCATCGCAAAAGCCGTGCTCCAGCAAAAACTCGGAGCGCTGGAATCCCTTGGGCAGACGCTTGTGCATGTTCTGCTCGATCACGCGCGGGCCGGCAAATGCCGTCAGGGCATCGGGCTCGGCCAGGATAATGTCGCCCTCCATGGCGAAGCTCGCGGTTACACCTCCGGTCGTGGGATCGGTGAGCACCGTAATATACAGGCCGCCCGCCTTGCTGTGGTGCCGAACCGCCGCAGAAATCTTGGCCATCTGCATAAGCGAGGTCACGCCCTCTTGCATACGCGCACCGCCCGAAACGGTAAAGCCGACAACTGGCAATCCCAGCTCGGTCGCACGCTCAAATGTGCGACAGATCTTCTCGCCCACCACGGAGCCCATCGAGCCCATCATAAAGTTGGCGTCCATAAAGAAGAGCGCCGTATCGCAACCGCAGATTTTGCCTCTACCGCACACAACGGCATCGCGCTCGCCCGAACGCTCGCTCACGCTCTTGAGCTTATCGGCATAGCCGGGAAACGAGAGGAAGTCCTCCGACGCCAGATTGGCATCCCATTCCTCAAACGTGCCCTCGTCGACCGTCATGCGCATGCGCGCGCGACCGCTCACGCGAAAGTGTTTGCCGCAACGAGGGCAGACCTCGAGGTTGTCGTGCAGGCGTGTCTCATCGATCACACGGCGGCACTCCGGGCACTTGATAAACACGTGGCGCGCGGGAAACTCGGCGCACGACTCGGTCATCGGCCCCTCGAGGACGTTGACCGTCTTCGCTTTTCTATTCATCAGCATAGAGATGCCCCATCAGATCGGTGTGATACATGCCCGACAAGAACTCGTCGTTTGCCAGCACGTCGAGCTGAAGCTCGCTGTTTTCGCTCACGCCCTCAATCACGAGCTCGCCCAGGGCCGAGCGCATCTTGCGAATGGCGCCGTCACGCGTGGGCGCACACACGATGAGCTTGCCAAGCATGGAGTCGTAGTACGGCGGAACTTTTGCACCGGTAAACATGGCGGAATCCCAGCGCACGCGCGGACCACCCGGCACACGCAACGCGGTGACCGTTCCGCATGACGGCAGAAAGTCCGGCGTTTCGGCATTGATGCGGCACTCCATGGCGTGGTTGCGGACCGGCATATCCTCCTGCTCAAAGGGCAGAGGCTGGCCGGCTGCCACGCGCAGCTGCCACTTGACCAAGTCGGTATCGGTCACAAACTCCGTAACCGGATGCTCCACCTGCAAGCGCGTGTTCATTTCCATAAAGTAGAAATTGCCGTCGTCCGAATACAGGAACTCGATGGTACCGGCTCCTTCGTAGCCGACGGCACGAGCCAGGTCGCGTGCGGCCTTGTGCATGCGGGCACGAATGTCGTCGTGTCCGTCGAGGCACGGCGCGGGGCTCTCCTCGATTAGCTTTTGGTTGCGCCGCTGCACCGAGCACTCGCGCTCGCCGAGCGAAAACACATGGCCCTGCTTATCGGCCATAATCTGCACCTCAACGTGATGCGCCGGCGCGACGAACTTCTCCATGTAGCACTCGCCGTCGCCAAAAACGGCCTCGCCCTCGGCGTGTGCTTCAATAAAGGCCTTTGCCGCATCTTCCACGCGCTCGACCTTACGAATACCGCGACCGCCGCCGCCCGCACGCGCCTTAATAAGCACGGGGCAGCCAATGCGCTCAGCCTCGGCCGTTGCCTCCTCGGGACTTTTGAGCAAATCGCAGCCCGGCACGATGGGCACGCCCGCCGCGGCAGCCGTTCGACGTGCGGCGTCCTTGTCGCCCATGCTGTCGATCACCTTGGCCGAAGGACCAACAAACGCCAGGCCATACTTGTCGCAGTCGCGCACGAAGCTCGCCTTCTCGGAGAAAAAGCCATAGCCGGGATGAATTGCCTTAGCTCCCGACTTTACGGCACAGGTGAGCACAGCATCGTCGTTGAGGTAGCTCTCGGCAAGACGCGGACCGCCGATGCAATACGCCTCGTCGGCAAGCTGCACGTGCAGCGCGTCCGCATCGGCCGTGGAATAAACGGCGACGGTCTTGATGCCCATATCGCGGCACGCGCGGATAACACGGACCGCGACTTCGCCGCGGTTGGCGATGAGCACTTTGTCGAACATGAAGCCTTCCTTAACTTTCGTGCATGAGTGCAAAAGACATATCGGCGCGGCAGCAAACCTCACCGTTGACGCTCGCAGTACCCGTCGCAAAGCGGAACGGCCCGCGCGCACGCGTGATGGTGCACACCAGATCAACCGTGTCGCCCGGGCGCACCGGACGCTTAAAGCGCACCTTGTCCAGACTCGTATAGAACGGCGTCGCGCCGCGCGCTTCCTCATCGCCCATCAGCAGCACGCAGCAGTTTTGGGCGAGCATCTCGCACTGAATCACGCCGGGGACCACCGGGTTTCCCGGAAAATGCCCCTGCAAAAAGTACTCGTCGCCCGTGATCGTGATCTTGCCGTGGGCCTCGTCGCCCACCAGCTCGGCCTCGTCGAGCAAAAGCATCGGTTCGCGATGCGGCAACAGTTCCTTAAGCTCTTCTTTGTTCATGGATATCACCTATCCGATTCTCATGAGGCAGCTGCCAAACTCCACGAGGTCGCCGTCGGCCACGCAGATCTCGAGCACCTCGCCGTCTGCCTCGGCTGTCACCTCGTTGAGAACCTTCATAGCCTCGATGATGCAGAGGGTCTCGCCGGCCTTGACCTTGGAGCCCACGCGCACAAACGGCTCGTCGCCCGGCGCTGGGGCAGCATAGAAAACGCCGACCATGGGAGCGGTCACCTCGGTGCCCTTGGGCTCCGGTGCGGCAACAGGTGCCTGCGCGGCGGGCTCCGGTGCGGCAGGCGCGACTGTGGGAGCTGCAACTGGAGCGGCCATAGCGCTCGGCATGGGCATGGGCACGGCAACCGGCTGTGCGGCGCTCGCGCGCTCAAGTTCGACCGCGGTGCCATCGGGCTCCTCAACGCGCACGCGCGTGAGGCCGCGGTCCTCCATAACATCGGCTATCTCGGCAAGTCTTTTGGAATCCATGCTCTAGCTCCTTGCATATCTACGCAGCGCGATGGCGGCATTGTGCCCGCCAAAGCCCAGGTTGGTCGAAAGCGCCCAGGTAAGGTCGGCGCGAACCGCGCGATTGGGCGTGTAGTCAAGATCGCAGGCGGGATCGGGTGTGTGGTAGTTAATGGTCGGCGGCACCACGCCCTGCTCGAGCGCCATGGCACAGGCCATGACCTCGATGGCACCCGTGGCACCGATCATATGGCCGGTCATCGACTTGGTCGACGAGACGTGCGCGGCTCGTGCCGCGTCCTCGCCGAGCGCACGCTTAATGCCCGCCGTCTCGGACGAATCGTTGAGCTTGGTCGAGGTGCCGTGAGCGTTGATGTAGAGGCCCTCGGAAGGCTTGACGTCGCCCTCGGCAACCGCCAGCGATATCGCGCGGGCAATGCCGGCAGCCTCGGGATCGGGGCTCGTAATGTGATAGGCATCATCGGTGTTGCCGTAGCCCACGACCTCGGCATAAATGTGCGCACCGCGCGCCTGCGCATGCTCCATGCTCTCGAGAACCAGCACGCAGGCGCCCTCGCCCATCACAAAGCCGTCGCGGTCTGCATCGAACGGGCGGCAAGCCGTCGACGGGTCAGGATTAGTGGTGAGAGCACGACAGGATGTAAAGCCCGCAACGGCATCGGGGATGATTGCGGCCTCGGCACCGCCGGCGAGAATCGCATCGGCATAGCCGTGCTTGATGGCGCGGAACGCCTCGCCCACGGCATGGGCCGAGGTCGCGCACGCAGTCACCACGGGCAGGGTCGGGCCTTTTGCCTTGTGGCGGATCGCGATATTGCCCGAAGCCATATTGGGAATCATCATCGCAATCATATAGGGCGATGCGCGGCGGGGCCCACGGTCGGCAATCGTGTGGACGTTGTCGACGAGTGTCTGCATGCCGCCCACGCCCGAACCCACGTAGACGCCCAGGCGCTCGCGATCGATGGCGCCCTCGGCATCAAAGCCCGCATCGTGCATGGCCTCGTCCGACGCTGCCAGGGCAAACTGAACGCAGGGGTCCAGGTGCTTGGCGTCACGCTTGCCAAAGTACTCGTTGCCGTCAAAACCCTTGACCTCGGCCGCCACCTTAACGGCAAACGCATCGGTATCGAAGTGCGTGATCGGGCCGATGCCGCACGTGCCGGCGCACATGGCCGCCCAGGTGGCAAGCGCCGTGTTACCGAGCGGCGATACGGCACCGATACCGGTGATTGCAACTCTCTGTTCCATCTTGGTCTCCTCATCCAAGCCGTTGTTCGGCCCTGGTTTCTACATCGCCATTCCGCCGTCGACGCGCACGACCTCGCCCGTAATGTAGGCAGCCGCATCACTCGCCAAAAAGCGCACCACGCCGGCCACTTCCTCGGGGCGCGCCATGCGCCTCAGGGGAATCTGCTCCTCGGTTGCCGTACGCACCTTCTCCGAGAGCTTTGCCGTCATATCCGTCTCGACAAACCCGGGGGCAACCGCGTTCACTCGTACGCCGCGGGGCGCAAGCTCGCGCGCCACCGCCTTGGTCAGGCCGATCACGCCCGCCTTGGAGGCAGCGTAGTTGGCTTGCCCGGCATTGCCCATCAGGCCCACGACCGAGCTCATGTTGACGACGCAACCGCCACGCTGGCGCATAAAGGTCTTGGTGAGCGCGCGCGTCATGTTGAATGTTCCCTTGAGATTGACGTCGAGCACGCGGTCGAAGGCGTCATCGCCCATGCGCATGAGCAGGCCATCGCGGGTGATGCCGGCGTTGTTGACGAGCGCCCAAATGGAGCCAAAGTCGTTGAGGACCGCTTCCACGCACGCGTTGACGGCAGCGGGGTCGGCCACGTCGCATTGATATGAGCGCGCCGTGGCGCCAGCCGCCTCGCAGGCGTCGCACGTCTCGCGCGCCGCATCGACGCTGCCGGCATAGACGACGGCGATATCGTAGCCATCCTCCGCCAGACCGATAGCGCAGGCGCGGCCGATACCCCGCGAGCCGCCCGTGACCAGTGCCACGCGACGTGAGTCGTTGCGCTCGAGCGCGCCATTGTTCAAGTTGCCCATGTCATTCCTTTCGGGTTACAGCCCTGTGGACTATGCGAGCTCGTCGGCAATAGCTGCGACCTGCTCGGCCGTCTCGCACGAATACACACGAACGTCGCTCAGCGTACGCTTGACCAGGCCGGACAGCGTTTTGCCGGGGCCGACCTCAATAAATGTGTCGATGCCTTGATCCTGCAGAGCATGCAGCGTATCGACCCAGCGTACGGCATGGCTCACCTGATTGGCCAAGACATCCGATGCCGTCTGGGGATCCGCCGGATAGGGCGCCGCTGTCATATTTGCCAAAACAGGAATGAGCAACGGGGACGGCGCGTGACCGGCCTCAATATATGCGGCAAGGCCACAGGTCGCCTCGGCCATATAGGGGCTATGAAATGCACCCGACACCGCGACCTTCATGGCGCGGCCGCCAGCCTCTTTTACTAGGACGTCGAGGGTCTGAAGCGCATCGGGCGCTCCGGCCACAACCGTCTGCTGGGGACTGTTGTAGTTGACCGGCCAGCAGTCCTCGCCGGCCTGCGCAGCCAGGTTCTCGACTTGCGCAGCATCAAGTTTGATGACGGCGCGCATGCCGCCGGGGTGACGCTCGGCCGCCGTGGCCATCAATGCCGCGCGCTCACACACGAGCTCAAAACCCGCTCGCGTATCGAATGCCCCCGCAAAGGTGAGTGCAGCGACCTCGCCCAGCGAGAATCCCGCACAGGCGGCAGGCACCACGCCGCGCTCGCGCAGGGCGACGGCGACAGCCAAGTCGTGCACGAACACGCAAGGCTGCGTGTTCTCGGTCTGCGAGAGCTCCTCCTTGGAGGCGCTCCGGCACTGCTCGCTCGTCCCCGGGCGCACCTCGTCGGCAATGGCGAACACCTCGGCAGCCGCCGGCGATGTCTCGATCAAGTCGACGCCCATCGCGGGGTGCTGGGCACCCTGGCCGGCAAACAAAAACGCTACGCCACCCATGCGCACGCACCCTTCAGGACGTGCTCGGCGCCATCGACCAGGTCGTCAACGATTTCGCGTGCGCTCTGGCGCTCGTTGACCATGCCGGCAATCTGTCCACACAAAAACGAACCCTCTTCGTAGTTGCCGTCCTTGGCGGCCTTACGCAGCGCACCGGTTCCCATAGCACCGAGCTCCTCGGCACTCGCGCCGGAACCCTCGCTCTTGGCATAGGCGTTGGTGAAGGGGCTCTTGAGGGCGCGCACTGGATGTCCCGTCGAGCGACCGGTCGCACGCGTTGAAGTGTCGTTGGCCTTCAGGACCATCTCTTTGTACTGCTCCGAGACGGTGCACTCGTCTGCGACCAGAAAGCGCGTACCCACTTGCACGCCTTCGGCGCCCAGCATAAAGGCGGCCGCCACGCCGCGGCCGTCGGCAATACCGCCGGCGGCCACGACGGGAATGTCAACCGCATCGACGACCTGCGGCACCAGTGCCATCGTCGAGGTCTCGCCAATATGGCCGCCCGATTCGGTACCCTCGGCAACAACCGCCGTGGCTCCACGACGTGCCACGAGGCGCGCCAGCGCCACCGAGGCAACGACCGGGATGACCTTGATGCCCGCCTCGTTCCACGCCTTCATGTACTTGGCGGGATTGCCGGCGCCCGTCACGACGACCGGCACTCGCTCGTCAATCACGACCTGTGCAACCTCGTCGGCAAACGGGCTCATGAGCATGACGTTCACGCCAAAGGGCTTATCCGTCTTGGCGCGCAGCTCATGAATCTGGTCGCGAAGCCAGTTGGCGTCGGCGTTCATGGCCGCGATGATGCCTAAGCCACCCGCCTCGGACACTGCGGACGCCAGCGAGGCATCGGCAATCCAGGCCATACCGCCCTGGAACACGGGCTTTTCGATGCCGAGCAGATCGCAGAGAGGAGTCTTGAGCATCTCTACTTCTCCAATGCCGCCTCGACCGTATCGGCGAACTCGCCGACCGTCTTGGGGTTCTCCTCGGTATCGAGCTGGATGCCAAACTCGTCCTCGACGGCAACGAGGATCTCGACGGTGCCCAGGCTGTCGAGACCAATCTCCTCGAGCGTGGACTCGGGCTTCATCTCGACATCGTCAAGACCGGCGGTCTCGCGGATAACGTCGCAAACGCGCTCGAAGGTCTTCTGATCTGCCATGGTAGTTCTCCTTTGGTTGTGCCCTAGGGCGTTTTTATTTCCTATGTGCGACTACTTCCAACGAAGCAGATAGCCACCTATATCCAGACCGGCGCCAAATCCAACCAAGGCGATGGTGTCGCCTGTGTGAAGTGCACCGGCGTTTGCCAGCCGGTCGAGGGCAAGCGGAATGCATGCGCTCGAAATGTTGCCGGTCTCGCGCAACGTGCGAACCACGCGCTCGTCCGGCACGCCCAGGCGCTTGACCGCCTGGCTCAGGATTCGTTCGTTAGCCTGATGGAATACAAAATGATCGATGTCTTCGACCAAAATGCCCGCATCGATCGCAAGCTTATGGACCGTGTCGCAGATGGCGTTGACGCCGAACTTGAACACGCGGCGGCCGTTCATGGACAGCACGCTCGCGCTATCTGCGGAAGCCTTAAACGGCGAGGTACCGACCAGACCGGGAACGCGCAACGTCTCGACGTCGGGCGCCGTCGAAAGCTCAACGGCAAGGGGACTGTCTCCCCCAGCCTCAATCACTGCGGCGCCTGCCCCATCGCCAAAAAGCACGCAGGTGGCACGGTCGGTCCAGTCGAGCGCGCGCGTCATCTGCTCGGCAGCAACAACAAGCACGCGCTCGGCACGGCTGCGGGCGATATAGCCCTCGGCGACATCGAGCGCAAATACGAAGCCGGCACAAGCCGCCGAGACATCGAAGGCAGGGCACGTCGCGCCAAGTCGCTCAGCAACGGCACACGCCTCGGCGGGAACAAGGTGGTCACCCGTCGTCGTCGAGCAGACGATCAGATCCAGCTGGCTCGCGTCGATTCCGGACACCTGGAGTGCCCGCTCGCTCGCCGCTACGGCAAGGTCGTCAAGTGACTCGGTGGTGCAGACGTGGCGGCTCTTGATACCTGTGCGAGTAAAAATCCACTCATCCGAGGTATCGAGGAACTCAGACAGCTCGTCATTGGAAACACTGCGTTCAGGAAGCGCCGAGCCTGTTCCAAGAATCGTGAAACCCATCACTAACCTCCTTTGAGTTGTTGACGTGTTTACATCGACCAAGAGAGGATAACGCATTTCAGTCTTTGTTGACGTGTTAACATTAAATTGTCCAAATGCGACAAAGGCTTCACATTGTGTCTATCTCTCGACACCATTGCGTCATTCACTTATTCAATAAGGAGGTAGCAGCCGCTATGGATGCCCAATTAACGATTGTCGACGTAACCGGATCGACCAACGATGACCTGCTCGAGGCAGGAAAACAGGGTGCGCCGCACGGCACAGGACTTGCCGCCCGCGCGCAAACGGCAGGACGCGGCCGGCGCGGCCACAAGTGGGATTCAACCGCCGGCAACCTATTGCTTTCGATTGTCCTGCGTCCATGCGTTAATCCCGCAAAGTACTCTGGTCTTGCCGCCGTCAGCGGCCTAGCGGTGCTCGAAGCACTCGAAAAGCAGGGTCTTGCAAACGAGATTGGCCTCAAATGGCCCAACGACCTGGTCGCGCGAGGACGCAAGCTCGGCGGCATTCTGGTCGAGGCCGCACGCGATAACGAAGGCAAACCTTTCGCAGTCTGCGGCATTGGCGTCAATGTGAACTATGTGCCCCAAGAGGTGCCCGATGGCGGCCTGCCGGCAATCGGTCTCTCGGACCTTAACGAAAACGTTCCTGCCGTCGACATGCTCCTCGATGAGGTCTATCACGCAGTCGTGAACGCTGTAGATGCGTGGGCAGAACGCCTCAACGCCATGGAAGAAGACGCCGGACCGCTCGCGCCCGTCCGCGATGACTATGTCGGTCACCTCAATTGGATCGGGAAGCACGTTATCGCCCGCTCCCCCGCTGGAGACGAGCTGGCACGAGGCATATTTAGAACGGTCGACGATTGCGGCCGCGCATGCATTGAGACCGAGAGCGGCTTGTGCGTCTTCCACTTCGAAGAAGCATCCTTGCGCCCCCTGAGCGAATAGGGCGCCGCAGCCGTCGGCTCGGCAGACGAATTCGCTATCCCAAAATCTAAACTCAAAACAAAAGGGCCCCGCTACCGTAACGGTAGCGGAGCCCTTTAAGCTATGAGCGATATCGCTTAGAGCTTGATGTCGATGTCGACGCCAGCGGGGAGGTCGAGACGCATGAGCGAATCAACGGTGCCCGAGGTGGGGTCGAGGATGTCGATGAGGCGCTTGTGAGTGCGCATCTCGAACTGCTCACGGGAGTCCTTGTTCACGTGCGGCGAGCGGATAACCGTGTACAGGTTGCGCTCGGTGGGCAGGGGGACAGGACCGGAAACGCGAGCGCCGGTCTTCTGAGCGGTCTCGACGATGAGCTTCGCGGACTGATCGACGACCTCGTGATCATAGCCCTTGAGGCGAATGCGGATCTTCTGGGTAGCCAACTTAAACCTCCAAAGAGTGCGAGAGATGTTCTCGCGGATTACGTAACAGGGAGCTCGAACTTAGGCGTTCTTGCTCATGACCTCGTCCACGATGGACTTGGGCGCGGGCTCATAAGAGTCGAACTGCATCGTGTAGGATGCACGGCCCTGGGTCTGGGAGCGAAGGTCGGTAGCGTAACCGAACATCTCGCCCAGCGGCACCTTGGCACGGATGAGCTTGCTGTTTTTGCGATCCTCCATGCCCTCGATCTTGCCGCGGCGACCGGAGAGGTTGCCCATAACGTCGCCCATGTACTGCTCGGGGGTCTCGACCTCGACAGCCATGATCGGCTCGAGCAGCTGCGGATCGGACTTCTTGAGGGCGTCCTTGATAGCCATGGAACCGGCGATCTTGAAGGCGGCCTCAGAGGAGTCGACCTCGTGGTAAGAACCGTCGAACAGGGTGACCTTAACGTCGAGGACCGGGAAGCCGGCGATAACACCGGTGTTCAGGGCCTCCTGGATGCCCTTGTCGATGGACGGGATGTACTCCTTAGGCACGACGCCGCCGACGATAGCGTTGACGAACTCGTAGCCGAAGCCCTCCTCCATCTTCTCGAGCTTGATGACGGCGTGGCCGTACTGACCGCGACCGCCGGACTGACGGACGAACTTGCCCTCAGCCTTCTCGACGTCGTGACCAGCGGTCTCGCGGTAGGCAACCTGGGGCTTACCAACGTTAGCGTCAACCTTGAACTCGCGGAGCAGACGGTCGACGATGATCTCGAGGTGCAGCTCGCCCATGCCGGCGATGATGGTCTGGCCGGTCTCGTGGTTGGTGGACACCTGGAAGGTCGGGTCCTCCTCGGCGAGCTTGGTCAGAGCCAGGGACATCTTGTCCTGCTCGGCCTTGGTCTTGGGCTCGATGGCAACGTCGATAACGGGCTTAGCGAACTCGATCTTCTCGAGGACGATCTCCTTGCCCTCGGCGCACAGGGTGTCACCGGTGGTGGAGTTCTTGAAGCCGACGCAAGCGACGATGTCGCCGGCGGCAGCGTCGTCACGGTCGATACGCTCGGCGGCGTTCATCTCGAGGATGCGGCCGAGGCGCTCGCGCTGACCGTTGGAAGCGTTGACCACGTAGGAGCCGGACTCGGCGCGGCCGGAGTAAACGCGGACGTAGGTGAGCTTACCGACGAACGGGTCGGTCATGATCTTGAAGACCAGGCCGGAGAAAGGCTCGTCGAAGGAAGGATGACGCTGGATCTCCTCGCCGGTATCCGGATCGGTACCGGTGACGGCCTCAACGTCGAGCGGGCTGGGCAGGTAGTCGACGACAGCGTCGAGCAGCTCCTGAACGCCCTTGTTCTTGTAGGCGGAGCCCACGAAGACGAGGTTGAGCTCGTTGGCCAGAACGCCCTTACGCAGGGCAGCCTTGAGCTCCTCGACGGTGAAGTCCTCCTCCATGAGGATCTTCTCCATGAGCTCGTCGTCAAAGCTGGCAGCAGCGTCGAGGAGCTCCTCGCGCTTGGTGGCAGCGATGTCAGCAAACTCAGCCGGGATCTCGTCCATCGGCTCGGGGTAGGTCATGCCCTTGTCGTCGGCCTTGAAGTCCCAAGCAGTCATGGTGACGAGGTCGATGACGCCCCAGAAGTTGTCCTCGGCGCCCATCGGGACCTGAGCGGCCACGGCGTTGGCGTCGAGACGATCCTTCATGGTCTCGATAGCGTTGAAGAAGTCTGCGCCCACGCGGTCATACTTGTTGATGAAGGCGATGCGGGGGACGTTGAAGGTAGAAGCCTGACGCCAAACGGTCTCAGACTGGGGCTGAACGCCGGCAACGGCGTCGAAGACGGCGACAGCGCCATCGAGGACGCGCAGGCAGCGCTCGACCTCGGCGGTGAAGTCAACGTGGCCCGGTGTGTCGATGATCTGGATGCGGTAGTCCTTACCGTCCTTGTTCCAGAAGCACGTGGTAGCAGCGGAGGTAATGGTTACGCCGCGCTCCTGCTCCTGAACCATCCAGTCCATGGTGGCAGCGCCCTCATGGACCTCACCGATCTTGTGGGTCTTACCGGTGTAGTAAAGAATACGCTCGGTCGTGGTGGTCTTACCGGCATCGATGTGGGCCATGATGCCGATGTTACGGGTATCGGAAAGCTTGTACTTAGGCTTAGCCATGTTAGTTCCTTACCTTAAACTTACCAACGATAGTGAGAGAACGCGCGGTTGGCCTCGGCCATCTTGAAGACGTCCTCACGCTTCTTGACGGAAGCGCCCAGGCCGTTGGAAGCGTCGAGGATCTCGTTGGCGAGACGCTCGGCCATGGTCTTCTCCTTGCGAGCGCGGGAGAAGTTGACGATCCAGCGGATACCCAGAGCGGTGGAACGACGGGAGTTGACCTCCATCGGGACCTGATAGGTAGCGCCACCGACACGCTTGGGCTTAACCTCGAGCGTGGGCTTGACGTTGTCCATAGCCTTCTTGAAGGTAGCGAGAGCGTCGCCACCCTCGGACTTCTCGGCAACGATCTCGAAAGCGGTGTAAACGATGCGCTCAGCGGTGGCCTTCTTGCCGTCAAGAAGGACCTTGTTGATGAGCTGAGTCACCAGGCGGTTGTTGTAAACGGCGTCAGGCTGAACCTCACGACGATTAGCTGCTGCACGACGCGGCATGTGAAATCTCCTTAAGTGTCTACCGTGCGGCGCTTAGGCGGCACACGGCGAAAGTATCAAAACGTTATCTGGCTTATTTAGCCTTGGGGCGCTTAGCACCGTACTTGGAACGGGCCTGCATACGGTTCTGGACCGGAGCAGCGTCGTAGGCGCCACGGATGACGTGATAACGGACACCAGGGAGGTCACGGACACGACCGCCGCGGACGAGCACGATGGAGTGCTCCTGCAGGTTGTGGCCCTCACCCGGGATGTAAGCAGTAACTTCGATGCCGTTGACAAGGCGAACACGGGCAACCTTACGAAGAGCCGAGTTCGGCTTCTTGGGGCTCGTGGTGAAGACGCGGGTGCACACGCCGCGCTTCTGGGAGTTGTGCTGCAGAGCAGCGTTCTTGGACTTCTTGGGCACGGAACGACGGCCCTGGCGAACCAGCTGGTTAATAGTAGGCAAAGCGTACTCCTTCTCGAATGATTCCAGCTTTCTGTAAAGTGCAACGGCTTGAATCGAGGGGTCAGCATCCCCCTACGAAACACGCAGTTCGATAGGATACGTGGCGTTAGCTGTGCCGTCAACAGACCACGCCGCCGGGCGTATCCCAAAATGAGCACATTTCCGCAAAGCCTACACAAAAGGAATCCCTTTCTGTGCGCGGGGGCGGATTCCCGGCCCGGGCGGCCCGGTCCGGGAATCCGACGTGCTCGTTGGGGCAACGTTCCCTGCCAAAAAGGGACAGGTTAATTTTGGTCGGTTTTATCTGGGGAAACGTCGCGCTCCAGCGGTAATCTGCTCTCATCTGTCGCATGGAAATCAGCGGCGTTTCCATTTAACGCAAAAGAGGCCGCTTCCCCTAGTAGGAAGCGGCCCCAAATCTTACGAATAGACGATGGTAAAGGGTACTTCTGTTTCGGTCTCTCCTGTTGACGTGCACCTCGTGCCCTCAAGCGTTACTGAGACCACTTGGTCGACATCAATCAACTTCGTTGGCACCCAGATGTTCTCTCCGCTATTGCGCGCATAAGAAAAATAAAAGTTGAACACCCCTGCGTCGTCATCTTCGATAATCTGCTCCGATCCATCCTTGTAGCTGACGGTCAGCTTATTATCAACTGCTTCATAGCCCAGATCATCGATGTGTGTCTGGATAGAAAACGGGCTGATCTCGAGAGGCGAGTCATCGGAGCGGAGTTCCTTTGTATCGACGTACGCTCCAACGCTAAACTCGGGCGTCGATGCCTCGAACGGCTTCGCATCCTCGCCTTCGCCCTCGGTCCACGAGATATTCCAGGTGACCGCATGTTGAAAACCTCGCTCGCGATCCATAGAAGCAAAGTACATCGTGCCATTAATGACAGTATCGCTTGATGTGTCCTTATCAATTGTGCAGCGCGAATCAGCCCATTCCTCGCCGAAGTTCATGCTGGGCGTACCGATGCCTTGTTCTTCTTCACCATAGAGAACAAGTTCGCCTGTCTCTGCTGCCGGCTTGTAGTAGTTAACGCCATTTGGATTGGACAACGTAAACGTCACGGCTCCGCAGCCGTTTTGGTCAATAGCCATCTCATGGATATCGAGCGTATAGCCATTACCCTCGACGGACAGATCAACCTTCTGGACTGCGCCCTCCAGGCTTTGGGGCGCGATACCGTCACCAAACTCTCTGGTGTAGGTATATTGAGTCCCCGATGAGACGCCGTTTGTCCAGGTAATGGAATCCCCGTTGCCGTGGTTTCCCCAGGCTGAGGCAAAATAGCTGGAATTGATAACGGCGTAGGCGACCCCTCCGGTCGCCAACACTCCGACAAGACACCCGATAACCGCAACATAGAGGGGCTTAGCATGACCCCTTTTGCGAAGCGGCTCGCCTTCAGCTGCATTAAGAACGCGATCGGCAAGATCGCTATCGGCTTGGATGGACTCGAAGGCCTGCTTGATTTGATTGGATTTCACGGTCGCCCTCCTCTAGGATGAATTTGAGCTTCGATCGACCGCGAGCTAAACGCGTTCGAACGGTCGCGGCTGGCACATGCAGTAACTCGGCAATCTCTGAGGTCGAAAAGCCCAGATAGTAATAGAGCACGATGGGGACGCGGAATCGCTCCGGAAGTCGCATAACGTCTGACAGGACCACCTTGGTCTCCTCCTGCGCCGTCGAAAGCGAATCGGCCAGGTTCTCAATATCCTCCACACGCCTCCATGGCTTTCGAAAGAGCGATTTGCATTCATTGATCGTGACCCGGATAAGCCAGCGACGAAGATGCTCCCAACTCTCAAATTGCGTATCGCTTTTGAGCAGCTTAAGAAAGACATCTTGGGCAACATCATCGGCATCGGCGCGATCGCGCAGATACGTCAATGCGATTCGAAACACGACATCCCGGTGATCTTCGACCGCCTGTCTAAATGTTTGTTCTTCCATAATCACCTCCCGGTGACGGTACTGATTCTTGATGAGGTCCTCACCATAGATACGCTCTGGCCGGACGAAATGTTTCAAATTCAAGCAGGAAAACCTACCAAAATAAACCTGTCCCTAATTGGCAAGGGATCAACGGAACGCAACAGGTTGAGCATACGCAAGCGAGCGGCCCCCAGAGCGTACAAGGTGGCATGAAAAAGGCAGGGCATTGACCTTTTGGTCATGCCCTGCCTTTTGAATGACAGATTGTAGCTCTGGGGGCCGCGCAGCGACGGAGGTCGCCGCCGTTCGTTAGAACGGCGGAACTAGTTACTCCTCGTCGTTGTCCTTGGCCTCTTCGGCGTCGTCGGTGTCCACGAGCTGGTTGAGCAGCTCATCGAGAGAAGCCATGTCCTCGTTGATGACACCGTTGGCGGGAGCCTTCTTGTCGTCGATCGGGGCGCCCAGGAGCTCCTCGTCGGCGTCGGCGTGATGCGTCGGAGCGGAGGTACCCAGCAGGATATCGTCCGGACCGTCGGGGCTAAAGACCATCTGCAGCAGCTGCGAGAGGTCTTCCTCGTCGGCAACGTCGTCGTTGTTCTCGAGGATGTAGAGCAGGTCGTGGGCCTCCAGGCCGTCACGGAGCTCCTCGATCGCCTTGGCACCGATGCCATCGATGCGCAGCAGATCCTCCTCGGACTTGCCGACCAGGTCGCCGACCGTCTCGATGCCGACCTCGCTGAACTTGTTGGTCCAGCGCTGCGACACGCCCAGGTCGTCGAACAGGTACAGACGAGCCTTCTCGGCGGAGATGGTGTGGCCGTTGCGGGTGAACGAACCGTCAGCACCACCGAACTCGTCGTAGCCGGCCCAGTCGAGCTGCTGCGGGAGCTGCTCGTCCAGGTCCTTGAGCTCAACCGGAGCCCACTCGGGCAGCGACTTGGCGTTGGGCGAAGCCGGGCCGTCGATGTCCACGTAGCCGTCGGCCGTACGATACGTCAGCTTGGCGTTGGCGTACGGCTTGAGGCCGGTACCGGCCGGGATCTTCTTACCGACGATGACGTTGGACTTAAGGTCGAGCAGGTGGTCGACCTTGCCCTCGATGGCAGCCTCGGTAAGGACGCCGGCGGTACGGATGAACGAAGCGCTCGACAGCCAGGAGTCGATGTTGGACGCGACCTTGAGCGTACCCAGGATGACGGGCTCGGCCACAGGAGCCTGACCGCCCAGACGGGCAACGCGCTCGACCTCGTCGGCGAACTCGTAGCGGTCGACGTACTGACCAAGCAGGTACTTGGAGTCACCGGGGTTGGTGATCTGAACGCGACGCAGCATCTGACGTGCGAGCACCTCGATGTGCTTGTCGTTCAGGTCGACGCCCTGGCTGGTGTAGACGTCCTTGACGCTCTCGACGAAGGTGTGCATCGTCGACTCGATGTCGGTCAGCTTGCGCAGGTTGCGGAAGTTGACGAAGCCCTTGGTGATCTGGTCACCGGCGCGAACCTCGCAGCCGTCCTCGATCTCGGGCATAAAGCGCACCGAAGCGGGGACGCGACGCTCGTCGAGGACACGGGTGTGATCCTCGGAGTCGGTGAGCGTCAGCACGTACTCGGACTTCTCGGGCTTAATCGAGAGGTGGCCAGAGTACGGAGCCAGCTCGGCCTCGCGACCCAGGATCTTCTCGTTGACGTTGCCGACGATATCGAACATACGGCTGACCGTAGGCAGACCCTGCGTAATATCGTCGACGCCAGCTACGCCGCCGGAGTGAATGGTACGCATCGTAAGCTGCGTACCGGGCTCGCCGATGGACTGGGCGGCAATAATGCCGACCGCGGTACCGATGGCGACCGGACGACGGGTGGAAAGATCCCAGCCGTAGCACTTCTGGCACACGCCGTACTTGGAGCGGCAGGTGAGCAGCGCGCGAAGCTTGACCTTCTTGAGGCCCGCATCGACCATCTTCTGGATGTCGGCGACCTTCTCGATGTAGCCGTCCTGTTCAAAGAGCACGGTGCCATCGGGAGCCACGACGTCCTCAATGAAGCAACGGCCGACGAGGTCGGTGTTGAGGTCAGTGGTGCCGGGGATGATGAGGTTGTAGGTGACGCCCTCGTGCGTACCGCAGTCCTCCTCGCGGACGATGACGTCCTGGGCCACGTCGACCAGACGACGGGTCAGGTAACCAGAGTCCGAGGTGTGGGATGCGGTATCGACCAGGCCCTTACGGGCGCCGTAGGTCGAAATGAAGTACTCGAGCGGCAGCAGACCCTCGCGGAAGTTCGCCTTAATGGGAAGGTCGATCGTCTCGCCGGACATGTCTGCCATCAGGCCACGCATGCCGCCGAGCTGACGCAGCTGGGTCTTAGAACCACGGGCGCCGGAGTCGGCCATCATGTACAGCGGGTTCTCCTCGTCGAACATGTCGAGCATGAGCGCTGCGACCTTGTCGGTACAAGCGGTCCACTCGTTAACGACTTCGATGTGGCGCTCCGTCTCGTTGATGAAGCCCTCCTCGAAGTACTCGTTGATCTGGTCGACGTTGGCCTGGGCGCGATCGAGCAGCTCCTGCTTCTCGGCAGGGATGAGAGCGTCCCACACCGAGATGGTGAGGCCGGCGCGGGTAGCGTAGTGGAAGCCGGAGTACTTGATGGCGTCGAGGATCGGGCCGACCTTGGCCTCGGGGTAACGATCGCAGCAGTCGGCAACCAGCTTGGCCACGTCGCCCTTGACCATCTTGTAGTTCATGAACTCATAGTCTTCGGGCAGGCACTGGCGGTTGAAGATGATGCGGCCGATAGAGGTCTCGAAGCGCGCGGTCTTGTTGCCGGTGACGTCGTAGTCGACAAACTCGTTCTTACCGTTCTTGACGCGGAAGATACGGGTGCCGTCCTCGTTGATGACGTTGGCATCGGCAGCGGACACGCGGACCTGGATCTTGGCCTGCATGTCGACCTCGGAGCGGCAGTCATAGGCGTGCAGCGCGTCGTCGAAGCTCGAGAACACGTGGTTCTCGCCCGGCAGACCCTCGCGAACCTGGGTGAGGTAGTACACACCGATGATCATGTCCTGCGAAGGGATGTTGACCGGCTTGCCGGATGCCGGCGAGCGCAGGTTGTTCGCAGAGAGCATGAGCACGCGGGCCTCGGCCTGAGCCTGGCTGGACAGCGGCACGTGGACAGACATCTGGTCGCCGTCGAAGTCGGCGTTGAAGGGCGAGCAGACCAGCGGGTGCAGGTGGATAGCCTTGCCCTCGACCAGCACCGGCTCAAAGGCCTGGATGGACAGACGGTGCAGGGTCGGTGCACGGTTGAGCAGCACGACGCGGCCGTCGATGACCTCTTCGAGGATATCCCACACAAAGGTGGCACCGCGGTCGATAGCGCGCTTGGCGCCCTTGATGTTCTCGACCTTGCCAAGCTCGACCAGGCGCTTCATGACGAAGGGCTTGAAGAGCTCCAGCGCCATGGTCTTGGGCAGACCGCACTGGTGCAGCAGCAGCTTGGGGTCGGTAACGATGACCGAACGGCCGGAGTAGTCGACACGCTTGCCCAGCAGGTTCTGACGGAAACGACCCTGCTTGCCCTTGAGGGCCTCGGCGAGCGACTTGAGCGGGCGACCGCCACGGCCAGAGACCGGGCGACCACGACGGCCGTTGTCGAACAGGGCGTCCACGGACTCCTGGAGCATGCGCTTCTCGTTATTCACGATGATCGCAGGGGCGTCCAGGTCGAGCAGGCGCTTGAGTCGGTTGTTACGGTTGATCACGCGACGGTACAGGTCGTTGAGGTCGGACGCGGCGAAACGGCCACCGTCAAGCTGGACCATCGGGCGCAAATCGGGCGGAATGACCGGAATGACGTCCAGGATCATGTTCGCGGGGCTGTTGCCGCCCTTCAGGAAGGCGTCAACGACCTCGAGGCGCTTAACGGCCTTCTCGCGCTTCTGCTTCTGGGAGTCCTCGTCGGCGATGATGGCCTTGAGCTTCTCGGCCTCGGAGGGGAGGTCGATGGCAGCGAGCAGGTCGCGGACGGCCTCGGCACCCATGCCGCCCTTGAAGTACATCGAGTAGTAGCGGGTCATCTCGCGGAACAGCGGCTCATCGGAAATGAGGTCGCGCTCGCTGAGCTTCATGAAGGCGTTGAAGGCGTCCGTGCGGAGCTGCTTCTCGTCCTTGCACTCTTCCTCGATGTCGACGATGCCAGAGGCGATCTCCTCGGGGGTCAGCGGCTCCTCGTCGGAGAACTCGTCAAAGTTCTCGGGGTTGCCCTGCTCCTTGAGGGACTCGATCTGGCGGGCGCACTCGGCATCGATCTCTTCCAGATCGGCGGCGAGCTCCTCGCGCAGGTCGTCGGCGTCGGCCTCGCGAGCCTCGTAGTCGACCTCGGTGATGATGTAGCTGGCGAAGTACAGAACCTTCTCGAGGTCCTTGGACTTGATGTCGAGCATACGGCTCATCGGGAAGCTCGTGGGGCTCTTGAAGTACCAGATGTGGGACACGGGAGCGGCGAGCTCGATGTGGCCCATGCGGTCGCGACGCACCTTGGCCGAGGTGACCTCGACGCCGCAGCGCTCGCAGACGATGCCCTTAAAGCGGATGCCCTTGTACTTGCCGCAGGAGCACTCCCAGTCCTTGGCGGGACCGAAGATCTTCTCGCAGAACAGGCCGTCCTTCTCGGGCTTGAGGGTACGGTAATTGATGGTCTCCGGCTTCTTGACCTCACCGTGCGACCAGGAACGGATCTGGTCGGCGGAGGCAAGGGAGATCTTTACCGAGTCAAAATCAGTAGCTTCGAAATCTGCCACAGTCAACTACTCCTTATCAGTGGTCGTGGCGGCGACAGCCTCGGGTGCCTCGGCGGTCTCGGCATCCTCGGCCTCGACGTCGGCGTCAACGCCGGCGAGCGCAGCCAGGTCGTCGAGAGCAGAGGTCTCCTCGGCGGTCACAGGGGCGGAGGCGTCCTCGTCGGCATCGTGCATGGGCTCGATGTCCAGTGCGAGGGAGCGAATCTCCTTGACGAGAACCTTGAAGGACTCGGGGATACCCGGGACAGGAACGTTCTCGCCCTTGACGATGGACTCGTAGGTCTTGACACGGCCCACGGTATCGTCGGACTTGACGGTCAGGATCTCCTGCAGGACGTTGGAAGCACCGTAAGCGTACAGTGCCCAAACTTCCATCTCGCCGAAGCGCTGGCCGCCGAACTGAGCCTTGCCGCCCAGAGGCTGCTGGGTAACCAGGCTGTAAGGGCCGGTCGAACGGGCGTGGATCTTGTCGTCGACCATGTGGCCGAGCTTGAGGATGTAGGACGTACCCACGGTAATGGGCTCGCGGAACTCCTCGCCGGTGCGGCCGTCGAACAGGCGGGTCTTGCCGCGCTCGTCAAGCTGGGTGACGAACTCGGGGCGCATGTGATCGCCAAAGGCAGCGGTAGCCTTGTTGAGCATGTTCTTGTTGGCACGACGGATGACCTCGGCGATCTCGTCCTCCTTGGCGCCGTCGAAGACGGGCGTGGCGGTGAAGAACGGACCGGGGACGTACTTGTCGGAGTCGGCCTGCTCGGTATCCCAACCGCACGCAGCAGCCCAGCCAAGGTGGCACTCGAGCAGCTGGCCGACGTTCATACGCGAAGGAACGCCCAGCGGGTTGAGGATAACGTCGATCGGGGTACCGTCAGCCATGTAGGGCATGTCCTCGACCGGCAGAACGTTGCAGATAACACCCTTGTTGCCGTGGCGGCCGGCGATCTTATCGCCCTGCTGGATCTTACGACGCTGGGCGACGTAGACGCGCACCTGCTCGTTGACGCCGGGGGCCAGGTCGTCGCCGTTCTCGCGGCTAAAGCGGACGACGTCGATGACGCGGCCGTAAGCGCCGTGAGGCATCTTAAGGGAGGTGTCGCGGACGTCGTGGGCCTTGGCACCGAAGATGGCGCGCAGCAGGCGCTCCTCGGCGGTCAGAGCGCTCTCGCCCTTAGGCGTGACCTTGCCGACCAAGATGTCGCCAGGGCCGACCTCGGCGCCGATGCGGATGATGCCGTCCTCGTCGAGGTTGGCAAGCATGTCCTCGGAGAGGTTCGGGATCTCGCGGGTGATCTCCTCGGGGCCGAGCTTGGTGTCGCGGGCGTCGATCTCGTGACGGGTGATGTTGATGGTCGTCAGCAGGTCCTCGGCCACCAGGCGCTCGGACACGACGATACCGTCCTCGTAGTTAAAGCCTTCCCACGGCATGTAGGCCACGGTGAGGTTCTGACCCAGTGCGAGCTCGCCGTGATCGGTCGAAGGACCGTCGGCCAGAGGCTCGCCCTGCTCAACGGTGTCACCAACGCGAACGAGCGGACGGTGGTTGATGCAGGTGGACTGGTTGGAGCGCTGGTACTTGGCCAGGTGGTACTCGTCCATGCCGCCGACATGCTTGACGATGATCTTGGCGGCGTCGGCAAAGATGACCTCGCCGGCGTTCTTGGCCAGGGTGACCTCGCCGGAGTCCAGAGCGGCGCGACGCTCCATGCCGGTACCGACATAGGGAGCGGCGGGGTGAACCAGCGGCACGGCCTGACGCTGCATGTTGGCGCCCATCAGCGTACGCTTGGCGTCATCGTGCTCAAGGAACGGGATCAGCGTGGCTGCGACGGAGAGCATCTGACGCGGCGAGACGTCCATGTAGTCGACGTCCTCGACGGGCACGTCGGCGGGAGCGCCGAAGGAGCCGTCGAAGTCGCGGGTACGGGCGATCACGGTGTGCGGACGGACGATCTTACCCTCGGCATCGGTCGTGATGAACTCGTTGGTCTTGGGATCGAGCGGCGTGTTGGCCGGCGCGATGACGTGCTTCTCTTCCTCGTCAGCGGTCATCCAGTCGATCTGGTCGGTGGCAACGCCGTTCTCGACGCGACGGAACGGAGCCTCGATGAAGCCGTACTCGTTGACGCGGGCGTAGAGGGCGAGCGAGCCGATCAGGCCGATGTTGGGGCCTTCAGGGGTCTCGATCGGGCACATGCGGCTGTAGTGCGAGTTGTGAACGTCGCGGACGGCCGTCGGCACGTTGGTGCGGCGGCTGGAGCCGGACTTGTGGCCGGCAAGACCACCAGGGCCGAGTGCGGACAGACGGCGCTTGTGGGTCAGACCGGTCAGGGGGTTCGCCTGGTCCATGAACTGCGAGAGCTGCGAGGAACCGAAGAACTCCTTGATGGAAGCCACGATCGGACGGATGTTGATGAGCGACTGCGGGGTGATCTCGTCGATGTCCTGGGAGCTCATGCGCTCACGGACGACGCGCTCCATACGGCTCATGCCGATACGGAACTGGTTGGCGACGAGCTCGCCGACGGTGCGGATACGGCGGTTGCCGAAGTGGTCGATGTCGTCGACCTTGAAGCCCTGCTCGCCGGCAGCGAGGGACAGCAGGTAGCGCAGCGTCGCGACGATATCCTCGTCGGTGAGCACCGTGACCTCTTCCTCGGTGGTGAGGTTGAGCTTCTTGTTGACCTTGTAACGACCGACGCGGGCCAGATCGTAGCGCTGCGGGTTAAAGAGCAGGCCCTCGAGCAGGCTGCGGGAAGCGTCCACGGTGGGAGGCTCGCCCGGGCGCAGGCGACGGTAGATCTCGATGAGGGCGTCCTCGCGAGTGAGGGCGGTGTCGCGCTCCAGGGTGCGCTTGATCACATCGGAGTTGCCGAGCAGCTCGATGATGTCGTCGTTGGTGACGGCGATGCCAAGGGCGCGCAGGAACATCGTGGCGCTCTGCTTGCGCTTACGGTCGATGGAGACCATGAGCTGGTCGCGCTTGTCGACCTCAAACTCAAGCCAGGCACCGCGGGACGGGATGATCTGGGCCTTGTAGATCTGCTTGCCCGAATCCATCTCGGAGCTGTAGTACACGCCCGGGGAGCGGACGAGCTGCGAGACGACGATGCGCTCGGTACCGTTGATGATGAAGGTGCCCTGATCGGTCATCATGGGGAAGTCGCCCATGAAGACGAGCTGCTCCTTGATCTCGCCGGTCTCCTTGTTGGTGAGACGGACGTCGGTCAGAAGCGGAGCCTGATAGGTCATATCCTTCTCGCGGCACTCCTCGACGGTATGCGCGGGGTCGCCGAACTGATGCTCGCCGAAGGTAACCTCGAGAACATGGTTCTGGCTCTGGATGGGGCTGGATTCCTTGAACGCCTCACGAAGGCCCTCGTCCTTAAAACGCTCAAAGGATTCCCTTTGAACAGAGATAAGGTTGGGGAGCTCCATGGCCTCCGGGATTTTCCCGAAGCTGACGCGCTTGCGCTCAGTGGCAGTGTATGCGTAGGTCACCAGGTTTTTCCTCCTTCACGGAAATGCTCGGTGGGTTGGCGAGGCATGGCTTCGCCAGTTATCGCAACCTAATAGTTTATCAGGTACCGACCGTTGGGCAAGAAAAGCCTTGACGCAATTGAGTTTTTGGAGTAGCAAAGTTTTTCGACAGAAAACACGCAGGTAGATGTATGTGTATCGAACATCTGTTCATATATTTTCTGTGAACAGAGAGCCGGCAATCGCAGCTCTTATAAAAAACGGGCGCGAACCGAGGTCCACGCCCGTAAATGTCGATGACCGAAGGCTTACTTGCGCATCAAGCCGCCGCGCTCGTCGATGGCGTCCCAGAAGGCGCTTGCAAAGCGAGGATCGCTTGCAGCCATGAGGGCGTTGGTGGCCATCCAGCCAGAGGGAGTGCCGGTGTCGTAGCCCGACAGCGGGTCGATGACGACGGCGTACATGGCTTCGCGGTCGAGCGAACGGGCCATGGCGTCGGTGAGTTGGATCTCGCCGCCCTTGCCGGCCTGCTGATCTGCCAGCAAGTCCATGACCAGCGGGCTCAGCAGGTAGCGACCGACGATGTACAGGTTGGACGGAGCCGCCTCGGGAGCGGGCTTCTCGACCAGACCGCCGATACGCCAGACAGCGCCCGGCTCGGCATCGGCAACGTCCTCGGCACCCTCGAGCGAACCGACGCGCTCGCCGGCGATAACGCCGTAGCGGCTGACTTCCTCGGGCGAGCAAGCAGCGACGGCGATAACCGAAGCGCCACCGTGCTCCTTGGAAACGGCGAGCATCTTGTCGCAGATGTCGCGGTTAGGTACAACGTAGTCGCCCAGAAGAACCAGGAAGTTCTCCCCTGCCACGGCGTCGGCAGCAGAGCGGATAGCATGGCCGAGGCCCTTGGGCTCGTACTGATAACGGAAGTCGACCGGCATACCGCCAGCGTGGGCGACGGCATCGGCATAGGCGTTCTTGCCGCGCTCGCGCAGCAGGTTCTCGAGCGAGCGATCGGGCTGGAAGTAGCTCAGCAGCTCGGGCTTACCGGGAGAGGTAACGATGATGGCGTCGTCGACCTCCTCGGGATCGAGCGCCTCCTCGACGACGTACTGAATGACGGGCTTGTCGAGCACCGGCAGCATCTCTTTGGGCGTGCACTTAGTGCCAGGCAGAAAACGCGTGCCAAGACCGGCGGCGGGGATGATTGCCTTCATGTTATTCAAAGATCCTTTCGCAGGCGCAGAATGCGCCCTGTGCGTGCGGCACGGCGGCCGCAGACCAAATTGCGATACCCAAGCATCTTACCGCTGGAACTATATGTCGCTACAAGGCAGAGACACTTCTTCAGCAGGTCAACGCAAATTATTGCTCGAATGGTGCAATTTTATTGCCCAACGGCAGGGCGCCCGATACGACGCAAATCACAGAACATGGCAGTTTGAGCAACCGATGTCGAGGGACCGAAAAACAAAAAAGACGGGGCTCGCAATGCGAACCCCGTCTGCAAAGAAATCTGGCGAGAAAGCCTGATTACTTGAGGGTGACAGCAGCGCCAGCAGCCTCGAGCTTCTCCTTGGCAGCCTCGGCGTCCTCCTTCTTGGCACCCTCGAGAACAGCCTTGGGAGCGCCCTCGACGACCTCCTTGGCCTCCTTCAGGCCAAGGTTGGTGAGCTCACGGACGGCCTTGATGACCTGGATCTTGTTGTCGCCGAAGCCCTCGAGCACGACGTCAAACTCGGTCTTCTCCTCGGCCTCAGCAGCGCCAGCAGCGGGAGCGGCGACAACAGCGGCAGGAGCAGCGGCGGAAACGCCGAAGGTGTCCTCGATAGCCTTGACGAGCTCGGAAGCCTCGAGAAGGGTCATTTCCTTAAGAGCATCGATGATCTCATCGGTGGTAAGCTTAGCCATTTCTAAGTCCTTTCGGTTTCCGTGTCTGTGCACGGAGATCAGTTAAAACACAGCGCGAATGCGCCAGGGGTGCGGCGTTGCCGCCGCGGGTGAAAACAGCAACTAGGCTGCCTTCTGCTCGGAGACCTGCTGGATCGAACGAGCGAGACCAGAGGAAACGCCGTTGACGCAGACAGCGATGTCGCGAGCGAAACCGGAGATGAGACCGGCGATCTGGCCGAGAAGCTGATCCTTGGTGGGCAGCTCGGCGATAGCCTTAACATCATCAGCGGAAACGGCCTTGCCGTCGGAGATACCGCCCTTGATCTCAAGGACGCCCTTGGACTTAGCGGAGAAGTCCTTAAGGGCCTTAGCGGCCTCGACCGGCTCGGACTCGTAGAACACATAAGCGACGGGGCCGGCGAGGATCTCGTCGAGCTCGGGCTGCTCCTGGTTCTTGAGAGCGATCTTGACCAGGTTGTTCTTGTAGACCTTCATCTCGGCGCCGCACTCGCGAAGCTGATGACGCAGCTCCTGAGCCTGCTTAACCGTCAGACCGTTGTAGTTGACGACGAACAGACCGGCGTTCTCGGCGATACGGGACTCGATCTCTGCAACCTTGTCGATTTTGTACTGCTGGGGCATGAATTACACCTCCTCGAATTCTTTCCGGGCACGGTCCGCCACAAGGACGTGACGGGGGCATGTCCAAAAAGAAAGCCCCCGCGCTGCATGAGCGACGGGGGCGAGAAGACATATCTACTCGACCACCTCGGCTGGCGGGAAGTCCCATTAAGCTCGCGGGTAAGACCCGTTTGCGCCGGCTGTCTCTGGCAGCGGATTCGTGCGTTAACCGAAAGTATTATGGCGGGGACCCCGGCGTCGGTCAACGGAAAACCGGGCTGCACACAATTCCACCATCCGACACGCTCCGCCGAAGGCCAGGCGCAAGGTTTCCGCTCGGTCAGGTCCTGAGCTCGCTCGGAAAGCACATTAAGTGCTTTCCGGCTCGTGCGGAATCTACGGAAACCTTGCGCCTG
>URTZ01000004.1 GCA_900550825.1 uncultured Collinsella sp.
GTTCTCGATCTCGCGCGGCGTGGACCTCGCGAGCCTGCGCGGGCGGCTACTGCGGTCGGACATGGGCTCTCCGGACCTGCTGCGGCGCAGCCACTTGCTCGCCGTCTGGCGGCTGACGCCCATCTGACGCGCGGTCTCGGCGACGCCGAGGCCGGACTCTATGCGCGAGACGAGCGTCTCGCGCCCCCTCGGGGTGAGCCTTGCGTTAGGATGTTGCTCCATGGGAGGGCTCCTCTGCTGTTCGTCTAGACAACTCACAGCATGTGGGAGCCCTCCCTATTTTTCACTACCCGGGTGTAAACAACCTATTGGCACAGAACAGCTAGAACAACCGATGCCGCCTCACTGCGCCGAGAAACCCCCGGCGCCGTGAGGCGGGCGGCGGAGTGAGCCAACAGCAAAGCCATGCCGCTATTAGTAGCCTGTCGCCAGCAATCTGCAAGTCACTAGCACCCCACAGCCGTGCCGGCAGCATCCCTTGGTCGCCATATCAGCCGCACGGTATAATCTATCCATCGATATATTGGGTGAACCATGGTGTCTCTGCTGTGACCATAAACCTCCGCAAGACGCTAGGACCTTGTTCTAAGGAGATCTGGTGGAGAAAGGTCAAGAGAACCCACCACAAGACCAGGCGCTTGCCCATAGAGTCAGGTGGGCTGACCTCGACAGCGTATTCGAGCACATGGGCGACAATGCTAGCGTTGGAGAGGCAAGTAACGGCATCCACCTCATAAATGACCGGGAGCACGTCGCCGTGCGCCAGGACCACGAGGTTCGCATCCCCAATGAATACCTGCAGGAATCATACGTCGGGCAGCGCGACAGCGACCTGAGAAAAGCAAGGGAGATGCTCCTTCAGGCCAAGCAGGAGCGCCCTTCCTACAAACCTGACATCCTTTTAGGTCTTGCGACAACGTTCCTGGGCTGGTTTCTCGGGGGTTTGTCGTCATCTGTCAATCTCGCATCTTTGCCCGGTATCTTGATGCTCTGCGTAGCACCGTGTGGCGCAGTAGGACTCTTTGTCGCTTTTATCTTTATCCGAAAAGAAGAGAAGCAGGGCAAATCTGATCTGGCCGAGCGCGTCCTAGAACACCTGGCGGATCCCGATGACAAGGAGACCAAGACCGATGAACATTAATGATACGAGCACGCAGCTGCTCTTTACCACGGTCCCCATCGTGGGCATTACTACCGAAGGCACGGGCGTCTCGGGTACAGGATTCTTCTTTTCCTATGACCTTGAAGACGGACGAAAAGTGCCCCTGCTCATTACCAACCACCATGTCCTCAAGGATGTGATTCAGGGTCGCTTCGTCATCAATCTAGCCGAAGGTGACGCCCCGTCACGCGAGACCATCAGCGTGAACTTCGACAAGTCATTCATCGAGGGGAAGAAGCTCGGAGAGCTCGACTTGGTTGCGATGCCGGTGGCCCCTGTTCTCAGCATGCTTGAAGGAAACGGGAAGAGGCCCTTCTACCGATCCATCGACTCTGGACTCATCCCGAAGAAGAGTGTGCTGGACAATTTGGCGGCGCTCGAGCAAATCACCTTTATCGGATACCCCAGCGGGCTCTATGACGACTACAACAAGACCCCCCTCATCAGGCAAGGCTGGACTTCCACGCCCGCTTGGAACGACTACAAGGGTAAGCGCGAGTTCCTCGTTGACGCATCTGTATTCGAGGGCTCCAGCGGCAGTCCCGCCTTCATCCTCAACCAGGGCAGCTATCCCACGACCGACGGAATTGCCATCGGCTCCAGGCTGCTGTTCATGGGCGTAATCACTCAGACGATTACGAAGGAGAAGAGTGAGCACCTCGATTTAGGTACAGTCATCAGAAGCGACGCGATGCTCGACAAGCTCAAACCTTTCGTGGAAGGTCTACTGTAGCTAAGAGCACCGTCAAAAGCAGTGACGCCCCTTTGCTCCTTTCCCTAGGATGAGGTGACTGAGCTCGGCATGCTGGTTGACATCTGGTTCCCCAACGGCTCATAGTACAGACACATGGAAAGCCTTCGGGTTTTGTAAGGGCGGGACCCACTGGGCCTCGTTCTAGTTTTACTGTTCGGTTAACGCTGCAGATCGTTTTGGAAGGCTTACGAGCATGGTAGTCCCGTTCTCGGAACTTGTTTCGACCTCTACCGTGCCACCGTGAAGCGCTGCAATCTCCCAAACAAGCGCTAGCCCGAGTCCTGCGCCGCCGTATGCCCTGCTGCGGGATTTATCCAGGCGAAAGAACGGTTGGAAGATGCTCTCACGGTACTGCTTGGGTATTCCCGGGCCCTCATCTTTGACTCGCAGGAGCACGTGGCTGTCGCTGTCGCTGATGGAGACGTTGACAGTCGAGCCGGGGCGGCTGTAACGGATGGCGTTTTCGACCAGATTGAACACCAGCCGATAGAGGAGCGTATCACTTCCGATTGTCAAAGCGTCTCCAGCACAATTGAGGGCTATGCCCTTATTCTCGGCAAGTGGCGCAAGGTCGGTGAGGACCTCTTCGGACAAGGGACCGAGTTCAACATCGTCCTCGCAAGGAACGCTGCGGAGCTCACTCATCTCGAGTAATACCTTGGTCATTCGAGACATGCGCTCGGTTTGTTCTTGTAGCAGGCCGAGCAGCTCGGCTGTTTCGGGTTGCAAACCGGAGTGCTCGGAGATGAATAGTTCAATCTGTGCTTGCATAAGGGCGAGCGGGGTGCGCAGCTCGTGTGCGGCGTTGCCGGTAAACTGACGCTGTGCAGAGAACCCTTCGCCAAGACGGGCGATCATGTCGTTGAAAGAGGCGCTACATCGTTGTAGCTCGGTGGGCACATCTTCACTGAGTCTGATTTCGCTTAGGTTGTCAGGCTGCACACGCTCAACCTGGGCGGCAAAAGCTCGTAGCGGTTTGAGCGCACGGCCGCTCACAAAGTATGCCAGCACGCCGCCAAGGAGTGTGACTCCAGCCGTGATGCACCAGGCTGTCGTGCCAAAAGACTCTTGTGCGTCGTTTACGACGATCGTGACCTCGTCATCGAGGGTCGCTTTCGTTGGGTCGAACGCCTGGGGCGAATCTTCGCCGGCTGCGCTAAGGGCCGAGACGTCGCTGCCGATAGCATCCATGTAGCGCATGCCCGTATAGCCGACCAGGCAGTTCGTCAGCACGCACGCAGCGCACGTGAGCAGTGCCGTCATAATCGTTATGCGCCATTGCAACGAAAGCCTTTTCATTCGCTATCCTCCATAACGTAGCCCTCTCCAATCCGATTGCGAATCGGGTCGTATCCCAAAGCGATGCGTAGCTTTTTGCGGAGTGACGAGATATGAACGCGGGTCGCGTTGCTAAAGTTGTTCACGCTGCTATCCCAAACGTGCTCGATAAGCTCCTCTTGGCTTACCGGTCGCCCCTGATTAAGCATCAGGTATTCCAAGATTCCCGTTTCCTTGCGCGTAAGAGATAAAGCCTCGCTGTCCACGGAAGCGATGCGCGCCTTGGTGTCAAAGCTGAGCTTTCCGCAGGTTAAAACTACGTCGCTTTGTGTAAAGCGTCTTAGGGTAAGGCTGCGAATCCTTGCCGCAAGCTCGTCCAGATGAAACGGCTTGGTGAGGTAATCGTTGGCGCCGGCATCGAGTCCGGCGACTTTATCTGATACTTCGCCACGTGCGGACAGAATCAGTACCTTAGTCTCGCAGTCAGTTTTCCTAAGTTCCCTGAGTACGGTCATGCCGTCGATGCGGGGAAGGTTGAGGTCGAGTACCACGAGGTCGAAGGCCTCAACGTCCAGTAGGTCGAGCGCCTCCTGTCCGTCGTGACAGCAGTCGACACTGTACGCCAAGTTCCGCAAGCTGCGCGCGATTGCGTCGCACAGCGCCCGCTCGTCCTCGACGATCAAAATACGCATAACAGTCTCCTTGCACATTTCAAATCGCGCTTAACACGGATTTTATAGCCGATATGGTCCAATGGTCGCGTAATGAAAGGAGTGGTCAGGTTGTTCAAAGCGGTAAAACCCGTGGTACAGGTCGCTTTGTTGATCGTCGGAATTGCCATGGTGTGCTTTGGTGTTATGCGTGGCGAGGCGGATGCCGTGCTGGCCAAAGCGATTAGGCTGTGCTTGGAGTGTATCGGAATTGGATAAAAGAGAAAACACTGCGTCGCATGTTTTGGCTCGATTTCGCGGATTCATTCAGGCGGCGGCAACACTTATTACCAACATTCACCTGCCAAACTTTGCCAAAGGCGGCATCTATCAGGGCGCGGGAAAAACAGTCTGCGTACCCGGGCTTAACTGCTATTCGTGCCCCGCGGCATCGGGTGCGTGCCCCATCGGGTCGTTCCAGTCGGTAGTAGGTTCATCCAGGTTCAACTTTTCTTACTATGTTACCGGTACGCTCATTTTGCTCGGCGTGCTGCTGGGACGCTTTGTATGCGGCTTTCTGTGCCCGTTTGGCTGGCTGCAGGAGCTGCTTCACAAGATTCCCGGCAAAAAGTTCTCCACGAAAAAGCTCAAGCCGCTCACGTACATCAAGTACGTCGTGCTGCTGTTTGCCGTGGTGCTGCTGCCCGTCTTGGTGGTTAACGACGTGGGCATGGGCGACCCGTTCTTTTGTAAGTACATCTGTCCGCAGGGCGTACTCGAGGGCGCCATTCCGCTGGCCATTGCCAATGCCGGCATTCGATCTGCGTTGGGACATCTCTTTACTTGGAAACTTGCCGTTCTCATTGCCGTGGTAGTGCTGAGCGTTTTGTTCTACCGTCCCTTCTGCAAATGGATTTGTCCACTCGGCGCATTCTATGCGCTCATGAATAAGGTATCCCTGCTGGGGATTCGGGTCGATGCATGCAAATGTGTCTCGTGCGGCAAGTGCTCAAAGGTTTGTCAGATGGACGTTGATGTGGTCCGCGCGCCCAATCATGCCGAATGCATCCGGTGCGGAAAGTGCATCGGGGCCTGTCCCGTCGATGCCATCAGCTATCGCTATGGCCTGGATGTGTCGGCGGAAAAGCTCCCCTTGACCGCCGATAAAAAGTAAACAAGCTTCGACAAAACGGAGGAATGACCATGAAGCTTTCTAAGATTGCGGCCCTGTTTATGGTGCCGGTATTGGCCTTGTGCCTTGTGGCGTGCTCGGCACCCGGTGGCAATGCGAGTGAATCTGCGGGCTCCGATCCTAAGATCGCAGAACTCACTGCACAGAAGCCGGCCAATGCCGACGAGGCCGCCGAGTTGTATGCAAAACTCATGCAGAAGGAGAACGAGATCTTTTCGAGTGATAACGCGCTGTGGGAAAAGGTATTTAATGCGGCAAATAAAGACTCGGCAATGATTGAGGACGGCAGCAATTACGGCGATTTTCTGCTCAAGACCATCGACGGCGCCAAGGATGAGTTCACGGCGGATGAGCTTAAGACACTCAAGGCCGGTGCACAGCAGATCAAGGAGATCGAGGACAAGCTCGAGAGCCTGGAGAAGGAGTTCCCCGGCTGTGGAAGCACGCCGAGTGCAGGCGAGAGCGTCGACGCTTCGACCGCTGGCATGACGGCTGGTGCCAATGCTTCGAGCGAGGCGACGAAGTTCCCCAGCTTTACGGGCAAGGACCTGGATGGCAACGACGTGAACAGCGACGAGCTGTTCTCTAAGAACAAGGTCACCGTCATGAACTTCTGGTTCACCACTTGCAAGCCGTGCGTGGGTGAGTTGGGCGACCTTGAGGACCTGAATAAGGAGCTTGCCAAGAAGGGCGGCCAGGTCGTGGGCGTCAATTCCTTTACGCTCGATGGCAACAAGGGCGAGATTGCAGATGCCAAGGACGTACTGAGCAAGAAGGGCGTGACATATAAGAACATCTGGTTCAAGTCGGATAGCGAGGCCGGTAAGTTTACGTCAAATTTGTTCTCGTTCCCGACAACGTATGTCATCGATCAGAATGGCAACATCGTAGGGGATCCAATCGTGGGAGCCATCAGCTCCGCCGAGCAGCGCGCAGCACTCGACAAGCTTATCGACCAGGCGATTGCGAATAGCGAGCAGTAGAAAACGCGTAAAGCATGGCGATGATCGTGCACCGCTGTGCGAAGTAGTCCGCTACCTTTCAAGATAAGCTCCACCATATAGAGGTCCCGCTCGGGACCTCTTCTTTTGGGCGCCGTCCCGTTCGTTTTTTGGCGCGGTTTGTTACATTCCTCACTGGCGTCGGCAAAAAATGGGGATAGAGTAGGACAAACGCGTCGAATACGAACGGCGGAGGAGAGCGGGCAGGGTGCCTGCGCAGGAGAGGTTGCCGTCCATGCTGGAGCTCAAAGGTATTTGCAAAAGGTACGTTACGCAGTCGTTTACGCAGGTGGCGCTCGACAGCGTGAGCCTGTCTTTTCGCGATAACGAGTTCGTGGCCATTCTGGGTCCCTCGGGTTCGGGCAAAACCACGATGCTCAACGTTATCGGCGGACTCGACCACTTTGATTCTGGCGACCTGCTGATTGACGGCATCTCGACCAAGGACTTCCGCGACCGCGATTGGGATGCCTACCGCAACAACCGCATCGGCTTTGTGTTCCAAAGCTATAACCTCATTCCGCATCAGACCATTTTGGAAAACGTGGAGCTGGCGCTCACGCTCACGGGCGTGGGACATGCCGAGCGCCGCCAGCGTGCGCGCGAGGCGTTGGAGAAAGTCGGCTTGGGCGAGCACGTTAACAAGCGCCCGAGCCAGCTTTCGGGCGGGCAGATGCAGCGCGTGGCCATCGCCCGCGCCCTGATAAATGATCCTGAGATCGTTCTTGCCGACGAGCCGACCGGCGCTTTGGATTCAACGACATCCGCACAGGTCATGGACCTGCTCAAGGACGTGGCGCGCGACCGCCTGGTCATCATGGTTACGCACAATCCCGAGTTGGCGTACCAGTACGCTACGCGTATCGTCAATCTGGCGGACGGTAAGATCACCGACGATTCCGACCCCTTTGATGTTGCCGAGGCCACGCATCGCGAAGCCAAACCCACGCGCAAAACCTCGATGAGCTTTGTAACGGCGCTGGGGCTTTCTGCCCGAAACCTTATGACCAAGAAGGGCCGCACGGCCATGACTGCCTTTGCGGGCTCGATTGGCATTATCGGTATCGCGGCGATTCTGGCGCTGTCCAATGGCGTAAACGGCTACATCAAAAAGGTCGAGGAGGATACGCTCTCGAGCTACCCGCTCACCATTTCCAAGCAGGATTACGACCTGTCGTCCATGATGGGCGGACAGGGGGCTGCGGATGATGACTCGCCTGAAAACGTGGATTCGTCCGACGACAGTGCCGAAACCGATAAGATTCCCGTGGTCACGGCCGTAAAGGATATGTTTGCGAGCGTTAAGTCCAACGACATGACGAGCTTTAAGGCATGGCTTGACGACGGCGGCGACGGTATCGACAAAGAGGTCAACGCCATTCAGTACGGCTACGGTGTATCGCCGGTTGTCTATCGTGCCGGCAAGGGCGATGAGAAGCCTGTCCGGCTGGTGCCCAACGCCATGACCGAGGCCATGAGCGGAGGCGCGAGCTCGGCGGCAACGGTGAGCATGGAATCCATGGGAACCTCGGTCTTTAACGAGATGATCGACGACCAGAGTCTGCTCGACAGCCAGTACGATGTCGTCGCCGGTCATTGGCCCACGTCTGCCAACGAAGCCGTAATGGTGCTTTCGAGCCGCGGCACGGTGGGCGACTATACGCTCTACAGCATCGGTGCGCTGGATATCGATGAGCTCAACGATCTGGTAAACAGTGCCATGACGGCCGACGGTAAGATCGAGACGCCCGAGACCGCTGCCGACTTTACCTACGACGATGCGCTGTCCACCACGTTTAAGGTGCTGTCGCCGGCAGATGCGTATCGCAAAAACGAAGAGACCGGTATGTGGGCCGATATGTCCGGTGACGCCGACTTCATGGCGGCCAAGGTTGCCGATGGCATTGACGTGCGCATTGTGGGCGTGGTACGGCCCAACGAGACGGCCAACGCGAGCGCCCTTTCGCCCGGTATCGCCTACACACATGCGCTGACTCGCCAGCTTATGGAGCGCGCGGCCGATTCGAAGATTGTGCAGGAGCAACTCGACCACCCCGAGACGGATGTCTTTACGGGCAAAACCTTCGACGAACTACAAGGCGAGGCCAAACAAGGAGTGGATCTGGGCAGCATGTTCAGTGTGGACGAGGCAGCACTTAAGAGCGCGTTCTCGTTCGATACCTCCGTGCTCTCGGGTGTTGCCGGCGGTATGGACCCGTCGTGTCTTGACTTGTCCGAGCTGGACATTGACCTTTCGGGCGTAGGGAAGGATATCGACTTCAGCGACATCATGTCTAAGGCGCCAGCCCCCGATTTCTCGGGTGTCTTCGATGGGTTGGAGCTTACACCCGAGCAGATGCAGCAAGTGGGGGCGCTCGCCAACCAACTGTTCACGGGCTTTATGCAGTCGGAACAGTTTAAGGCGCTGACGCCCGAAGATCTTAAGGACGCGTCAAAGCTTGCCGCCGCGTTCTCGACGTATCTTGAGAGTGATACGGCAGCCCAGCAAATCCTGGCTCAGCTCAAGGCACTCGGCGGCGATGCCCTGGCCGAGCGCCTGCAGCAGGCGATGACCGACTATGTGCAAAAGCAGCTGGCTCCGTATCTGCAGCAGGCTCTGGATCAGATGATGAAGTCGATCAGCGACCAGATTGCGACGACGGTGTCAACTCAGCTCAAGGCAGGCGCGGCAGGGCTCATGGGCCAGATGGCGACGCAGATGTCATCGAGTTTTGCCAACCTGGCGAGCGCTATGCGTGTGGATGCGAGCGCCTTTGCCCGCGCCATCCACTTCAACATGGACGCCGAGGACCTGAGTTCGCTTATGATGAGTTATGCCAAGGCATCGCAGCTTACCTATGACAACAACCTGACCACACTGGGTTATGCGGACGAGGCAGACCCCATCTCGGTCAAGATTTTCCCGCGCGACTTTGAGGCGAAGGAGCGCGTGCTCGACCATATCGATGCGTATAACAAGCAGGTCAAGGCTGCTGGCCACGATGAGCAGGCGATTTCGTACACCGACTATATGGGAATCATTATGGGCTCGGTGACCGACATTGTGAATACCATCAGCTTGGTGCTCATCGCATTCGTGAGCATCAGCCTAGTGGTGAGCTCCATTATGATCGGCATCATCACCTACATCAGCGTGCTGGAGCGCAAAAAGGAGATTGGCATCCTGCGCGCGATCGGCGCGTCGAAGCGCAACGTGGCCAACGTATTCAATGCCGAGACCTTTATCGAGGGCCTCATCGCCGGCGTCTTTGCCATTGTCGTCGTGGTGCTCGTGAGCTTTCCGGTTAATACCTGGGCGCTTGCGGCCAAACAGGTGCCCAATCTGATGAGCCTGCCCGTGCAGGATGCGCTGGTGCTCATCGCAATTTCAGTGCTGCTGACGGTCGTTGCCGGCCTGCTGCCGGCCCGTAGCGCATCCAAGAAGGACCCCGTCGAAGCCCTGCGCTCCGAATAATGCGACAAAGGGACAGTCCCTTTGTCACATTGAGACCCTTGCGAAAACGGGGTCTAATTACCGTTCGGCAGGTTAAGAACTCCCTCTCCCCGCTTAATGCTTGACGAAGAGTCCTCTGGTTTATATACCTATCGGTAGGCATATAGGATGTATTGCCGATAGAAATGGAGCAACCATGACTCTCACCACACCAGCCAAAAAAGATTGTCTCCGTGAAAGCGGCGCATTTGCTTGGGTCGTCGTTATTGCGCTCGGCTTAATGTCCGCCGGAACAACTGGCACATATAGCATTATTGCCGGCTCATTCGTTGCTCCAGTATGTGAAGATCTGGGCTTTGACTACACTTCTTTTTCTTTCTATTTCACCGCGATTCTTCTTGGCCTTGCGCTTGGGCTTCCGCTTTTGAGTCGCTTCATTCCAAAAGTAATCGGCAAACCATGGCATATTTGCATTGAACTCGTCCTTATTGCCGCCGGCGCCGCAATGGCGTTCTACACCGAGGTCTGGATGTTCACCGTCTCCGCCGCAGTGATCGGCATCTGCTTTTCGTTTACAACGGGCGTCTGCATGTCCGATGTCATTGACCAATGGTTCAGCAAATCGTCCGGTCTCGCCATCGGCCTCGCTTGGGGCGTTAATTCTCTCTGCACGCTGTTATTGAGTCCTGTCATTACGCTGGTCATCGAGCAGCAAGGCTGGCGTACGGGATACATCGTGCTTGCGGCCGTTTCTGCAGCTATGATTTTGCCTGCAAGCGCATTTATCATTCGCCTTAACCCCTCTGATCGCAATATGCTTCCGTACGGAGAGACCGTCTCCGAAACCCATGAGAGCTGCAGCGCCGATGAGCAGGAAGATGTCCTTTCGGGCATGGCACTCCGCGATGCCGCGAAAACGCCGTCTTTTATTCTCTGTGTCCTCTTGCTTTGCGTGGCGCAGCTCACCTGCTGCATGAACCAGCTGTTTCCAACCTATGCAAGCGAGGTCGGTTTCAATCCTATCGTAGGAAGCTTAATGGTCTCGGCAGCTTCACTCTCCGATATCTTCCTAAATCCCTTCGTGGGCAAAACATGCGACAAGCTTGGCGCTATTAAAGCAACGGTCGCATGGACAGGTGTCAGCATTCTTTCATTCCTGCTTCTTATCATTGGCGGAAGCAATGAGACCGTTTCCATCATTGCAGCTGGTGTAAACGATGTCATGTTCGCCATCGTTGGAACCGCAATGCCGATGCTTCTCCTCTCGCTCTTTGGATCACGCGATTTTGGAAGGATCTATTCGATCGTTTGCTCAGCGGGCTATGTCGTCGGTGCTTTTGGAATGCCGGTCATGATGAAGGTTTACGGCATGGCAGGGTCATTCCAGGGAGTATTTATCTTCTGCATTGCCTGCAACCTTATGATTGCTGCGTTTGCTATCGTTTCCGGCTTTCTCAATAAGGCTGCTGAAAAGTAATAAGCGCCGATTGCACCGGCATAGATTGCCACGCAACAGGGGTCGACTCCAAGCCAGATTGGAGTCGACCCCTGTTTTCGTTTTAAAGGTTGCCCGCAGGCACCATGGGCGCCAACATGCGCTTCAGCTTGGCTGGTCTATTTGAACATAAGCTCGACTATTCCCGCCCAAACCGCTTTCTCATCAATATCCTCACCTTGAGCGACCGTATTGCTTGCTCCCTCCAGAACGGTATAAAGAATTTGTACGTAGAGCATTACGTCGGCGCTATCGGAAAACGCGCCAATCTCTACACCATGAAGAAGGATGTCTTTAAGCGCATCCATGGTTCGTTTGGTCGCCGTCGCTTGACGTTCCTGAACTGCAGGAATTCGATTTGCTTGAACGCTAACCTCGGCCAGCACGCGCCGGCGCTTTTCATCGCTTCGATAGCCACCTATAACTGAATTGCCGAGCTCGATAAGCGCGGCCTTGAACCCGTCCCTATCGACTATTAGCGAGTAGTCGCGCTGATAGTCAATGGTCGGAAACATGCTGTCCAAGAGCGTAGTGAAAATCTCCTCTTTTGAGGGAAAGTAGTAGTACACCGACGGCTTGGATATACCGACAAAGTCGCAAATCTTTCCGATAGACGCTTTGTCATAACCGACTTCTGCCACAAGATCGTACATTGCGTCCAATATTTTTTTTCTTGTGCTCACGCTGCATTTCTCCATTGCAAATCACTTCCGCACTACCAACATTATTAAGGATGGCAACGGAACATCAATTCGTGTCCAAACATGACCACTATATACGGCGAACGGTATGTATCAGTAGGCGAGCGGCAATTATTCAAAATTATCTACCGAACGGTAGGTATAGTAGTACTATAGCAGGTGAATCCCCGCTATTGTCGCGGCCGGACAGCATCGCGGGAAACCCGACGGAAGGACCAACCATGTACGAGAACTATCGTATGCCGGGCGAGTTCGAGAAGCGCTCCAACGTCTATGTGACATGGCTTCCCGATTACATCCGTGCAGAGGGCTACGATAACCGCCAGCCCTGCGTTGACGTGATCAAGGCTCTGCTCGAGTATGGCGACGTTACGGTCAACCTCAATTGCGGCACCCCCGGCTCCTATGAGGAGGCTTGCTCGCGCCTGAAGGAGGAGGGGGTTGATCTCGATCGCATCGAGATCACGCAGTTCGAAGACTCCAACTTCTATGTCCGCGACAACGGTCCCAGCATCATGGTCGACGACAAGGGCCATTCTTATATGGTCAACCCCGCTTGGACCTATTACGGCGTGTGGGACAAGAACTCCCCGGAGTGCCAGTCCGCACGTAAGGCAGCCGTTCACATGGCGGTTGCGCTCGGTTGCTTCGATATCGTCAATTCCGAAATGGTTTCGGAGGGCGGCGACCGCGAGTTTGACGGTCACGGCACTCTGATCGCCATCGAGGACACGGAATGCCGCAAGCGTAATCCCGAGTTCACGAAAGAGGAAATAGAGGCCGAGTATAAGCGCATCTACAACCTCAACAAGGTTATCTGGCTTCCGCAGCCTATGCTCGAGGACGACGACTATCGACTGGGCATCCTCGACGAGAAGGAAGACGGAACTCCCGTCTTTGGCATGAGCTTTGCAGCTCACATTGATGAGATGTGTCGCTTTATCACTCCGAACAAGATTCTTCTTGCCGAGGTGTCCGATGAAGAGGCAGCCTCGAGCAAGGCTGGAGCAGAGTCTCGTCGCCGCATTGAGGCAGCCTACGAGATCCTGAGCAACGAAACGGACTGGGAGGGCAAGCCCTTCGAGATCGTTCGTATGCCCACCGCCGAGCCTATTGAAGTCGTTATCGCCCCTGGCGATGAAGATTACGAGCTCTATAAGGGCTTCATCGACGAAATGGGCGGCAAGTTTATGGATGGCACCCCCTGGCCCGAGGGCCCCGTCCACTTCTACGCCGCAGCGAGCTACTGCAACTTCCTGATTTGCAACGGCGTCGTTCTTGGCCAGCGTTATTACCACGAGGGCATGAGCGAGGTCGTGAAAGAGAAGGATGAGCAGGCCAAGGCAGTTCTTGAGAGCTGCTTCCCCGATCGCAAGGTCATCATGATTGATTCCCTCGCGCTTAACCTGTCCGGCGGCGGCGTGCACTGCTGGACTAAGGACGTGGCGGCCAGTCGTTAGTGAGCCTTAGAGCCTGCGCTCTTTGGCTTAGGCGCCACATGTACCGCTCCCCGAGGGATATCCGTGTTTTCCTCGGGGACACATTCAACAATAATTTTGATAATAATTCGAAAGGAAATAGGCATGAACAACAGCCTCCGCGGTCGCGACTACATCAACATCCATGATCTCTCCTCCGAGGATTTCCGCTATCTCATCGATCTTGCCTGGAACCTTAAGGCTCAGAAGAAGTCTGGTGTCGACCAGCGCTACTTCCCCGGCAAAAACGTCCTCGCCAACTTTGAGTGGGGCTCGACCCGTACTCGTTGCGCATTCGAGACCTCCTGCAACGATTTGGGCATGGGCTTCACTTATCTGACCAACTCCCACATGGGTGACTGCGAGACCGTCAAGGACGCCATGCGCGTCTTTAACGGCATGTATGATCTCATCGTCTATCGCGCACAGAAGGACGAGCAGTTCCTCTATGACGTCGCCGACCTGGTTGACATCCCGGTCATCAATGCCCTTACTCTCGGCGATCACCCGACTCAGATGCTCGCTGACGCTCTTACGATGGAAGAGCAATGGGGCGGTTTGCGTACGAGCCGCGGCAAGAAGATGGCTTTCGTTGGCAACTGCGCCGGCGCCCCGGTGTGGTATGGCCGTCTGTGCGCTATGCTCGACATGGACTTCCTCGCCATCGGCCCCGACGACCTCCGTCATCAGATGTGCAAGGAAATGATCGAAGAGGTGGAGGCCTGCTACGCCAAGTACGCTCCCAATAGGACCTTTACCATCACCTCTGACCTCGATGCCCTGGATGGCGTTGACGTTATCGTTACCGAGGAGTGGCGCTACATCAACCCCGAGTGCGGCGAAGAGGTTCTGGATCCCGACGACTACAACTCCTGGCTGGGCGATGCCGAGTCTTTGTACCCCTATCGCGTCACCAGCGAGCTGTGCAAGCGCACCAACAATCCCGACATCTTCTGCATGCATGAGCTTCCCTCTGTCCATAACGCAGATCACCGTGTCGGCAAAATGCTCCTCGACCAGTGCAAGAACGACCTCCATCGCGAAATCATCACCGAGGGCTTTGAGATTGCCGACGAGTGCTTTGAGGCCAACGCTTCGGTCATCTTCCGTGAGGCAGAGAACCGTCAGCACACCATCAAGGCCGTTATGTGTGCCCTTCTGGGTCTCTAGGAGCTGTATCAATGGAAAATGCAAAGTTAAAGAGCAGCAAGGTTTACGCATGGGTTCTCGTAATCGCGCTCGGCCTTATGTCTGCCGGCACGACCGGATCCTATAGCGTCATCGCGGGCTCCTTCGTCGCACCCGTGTGCGAGGAGTTCGGGTTTGACTATTCCATCTTCTCGTATTACTTCACCGCAACGCTCATTGGTCTTGCGGCAGCTCTTCCGTTTGTCGGAAAACTCATTCCCAAGGTCGTTGGCAAGGTTTGGCTCCCCGTTGTCGAGCTTATTTTGCTTGCTGCCGGCGCAGGCATGGCCTTCTACACCGAAGTCTGGATGTTCATCGCCGCTGGCGCCCTGATTGGCGTTTGCTTCGCCTTCACCACCGGCGTCGCCATGTCCGACGTTATTGACCAGTGGTTCAAAAAATCTGGTGGCCTGGCAATCGGTCTCGCTTGGGCAGTGAACTCGATTTACATGCTCATCATGAGCCCCGTCATCACCTCTGTCATCGAGGCCGCTGGCTGGAGGACTGGCTATCTGGTGCTCGCTGGCGTCTCCGCCGTGCTCATTCTCCCCGCTTCCGTCCTGATTATTCGCTATAAGCCTCAGGACAAGGGCATGCTGCCCTATGGCTACGTCGAGGGCGAGACGGTCACCGAGACCGAGGAGACGACCGAGGATAGCACGCGTGGCGTTAGCTATGCGCGCGCCATTAAGTCGCCTGCCTTCTTCTTCTGCATCGGCTTCCTCTGTCTCGTTCAGCTCACTTGCTGCATGAACCAGCTCTTCCCGACGTATGCTTCCGAGGTTGGTTTTAGCCCCATGGTGGGCGGCTTCATGGTATCCGCTGCATCGCTCTTCGATCTGTTCCTCAATCCGATCGTCGGCACCACTTGCGATAGGTTCGGCAGCACGAAGGCCATTCTGGGCTGGCTCGCTGTCTCCATCCTCTCCTTTGTCATGCTCATGATGAGCAGCGGCAACTCGACGCTCAGCATCCTCGCAGCAGGCGTGAACGACGTAATGTACGTCATCGCTGGCACTGCCCTGACTGTTTTGGTTATGGATGTCTTTGGCTCCCGCGATTTCGGTCGCATCTTCGCGCTGATCTGCTCCGTGGGCTATATCGTCGGCGCCTTTGGCATGCCCGTTATGATGAAGGTCTATGAGCTTGTCGGCTCCTTCCAGGGCGTCTTCATCTTCTGCATCGCATGTAACGTTATTATCGGCCTGTTCTTGCTGCTGGCAAAAAAGACTGGTAAGAACCTCTCCTGGGACGAATAGTTCGATTCGTCTTAGACATACGCTGTAGGGCTTAACCTGCAGCCGCTTTGGGGCATCGACTAACATCGGTGCCCTTTTTCATCGAATGTGACAAAGGAGCAGCCACTTTGTCACATTGAGTGGCATGTAAATCGAGGTCTAATACTTTTCCGAGAAGTGAACGGCCATACTTGGACCTCCGAAGCATCGACATTTTTGACGTCAAACCCGCAGGATTTGGCTGGCAAAACCGCAGGAAATTGCATCTCGAAAGTGCCGATGCTTCGGGGGCCCGTTTTCACTCGTTCACTTCTCGGGAAAAGTATTAGACCTCGTTGTATGGGGTGCGGCTGGAGGGTGGTCATCGTTCAGTAGCTACCTCTTCCTTGTGAATCGCCTGAAGCGCAAGGCATAATGCATGTGACAAAGGGACGGCCCCTTTGTTGTGTTGATATGAGAGAAGAGTAGATGATCCTTTCGCTGGCCCCCATGGAGGGGATTACCGGGCATGTGTTCCGTCGCGTGCATGCGGAGTGCTTCGGTGCGCTCGATTGCTATTACACGCCGTTTTTGCCGCCGCCGCGGGTGGGAAACCGCTTTGGCGGCAAGGCGTTTAAGGAGATCGATCCTGCCAATAACCAGGGGCTCAACGTGGTGCCTCAGCTGATGTCCAAGAACGCGGACGAGTTTGTGTGGGCGGCACAGGTGCTCGCCGACATGGGCTACCGCGAGGTCAATCTCAACCTGGGTTGCCCTTCGGGAACGGTTGTCGCCAAGGGCAAGGGCTCGGGTTTCTTGCGCAATCTCGACGAGCTCGAGGCGTTCTTAAGCGATGCGTGCGAGCGGTCGCCGTTGCCGGTGTCGGTAAAGACCAGGCTGGGGCTGGAGAATGACGACGAATACGAGCGCGTGCTCGATCTGTATTGCCGCATGCCGTTGGCAGAGCTCATTGTGCATCCGCGCGTGCAAAAGGACCGCTATACGGGTTCGCCGCGCAAAGAGTTTTATGGCGAGACGCTGGAGCGTGCGCCGTTCCCCGTGGCCTATAACGGTGACATTTTTGATCTTGAGGATATGGACGCGCTGGTGGAGGCCTATCCCGGCACGCGCCATGTGATGTTGGGGCGTGGCCTGCTCGCGAACCCCGCTCTGGCTCGCATGGTCAAGGGCGGCCCTGCTGCAACGGCTGCTGAGCTGCAGCGCTTCCACGACACGCTGTTTGCGGCATATGCAGAAGAGATTGGCGGCAATGCGGTCTTCCGCATGAAGGAGTGGTGGTTCTACGCCAAGTGCGCTTTCGCTGATCCCGCTACCGTCCACAAGATCGTACGCAAGACCAAAAAGGTCGACGAATACCGCGCTGCCGTCGAGCGCGTCTTTCGCGAACAGCCGCTTGCACCCATAGCTCGCTTCCACGGCTAACTAGTCATCGGGAGCGTTCTTTAACGACTGGTCATTTAAGGACGTCCCCAACGACTATGTAGCAAAAAGCTGTACACCAGCATCCAAAGATGTCGAAAAATGTCGACTATGGATGCTGGTGTACATGTTTGGGTCCGACGGGGGAGCGGGCCTAGGCAATCAGTGCATCAAGTATAATGAGCTCTCTGAGCCGCTCCGTGCGTGTTTGCCCATGGCGTTTGGCTTTTTCGTCAAACGCCTCAAGAATCGATTCGCCCACACGTGCTGATATAACGACGCTCGGCTCATCGGAGATTGGTGGCCTTCCCAACTTGATGGTGCGACCTTTCGGCCACTCATCTTTTTCGTAGGCTTCCGCGGCTTTCTTCAACTCTCCGGGAGCAAACCCCATCATCTTTTCGAGCTGCTTAGCATCCATGGCGCCTCCTATCGATCGACATAATGTCGAGCGCCGGTTCTCGGATTCTCTTTTTGTATACAATTTTGTAGACAAAAATACAAGCAGTTCATCGGGCTAATTAGCTTGTTTTGACCCGCCTGTTCGATAGGAAATGAGCATTGACGGCTTCGATACTCCTTTGCTTTTCAGCTTGGAATTTGGATGCTCATTGAACTTCCGGAGGGGAGCCCTTTATTAAGCTATCGAGATTCTGGGCAGGAGCTCTCACTGGTCTTCGGTAATGGGGCCAGCTTAATTCGCGACACAGTGTGTCGCGAATGGGAGTAGTCGTTAGGTGTCCTTCAATGGCTACTCATATAAGAACGTCCAAGTGTCGGATTTTGTCATTTAGTGTCGTTCTCAGCGACTATTCTGGAGGGTCGTGGTCAAAAAAAGGCAAATATGAGTACTGTTGCCATTATGGTTGCATTTATTTTGCTATAAATTGTAGCTCCTGATGAGATTTGTTCCCATTAAAAGCTACTTTTATTGAACATATGAGGAGAAATAACGTCGTCTGCGGACGAGTGGAACGTTGAATAGTTCCTGAAGTGATCAAAATCGCTGCTACTAAACAGGTAGCAGTACTCATATTTGCCCTTTTTTGACCACAGCCCTCTCGGAAACCTTTCCAGAGGCGTCAAACAGCCATAATCCAAAGGTCGCCTCAAACAATTAGCCGGCTAAGAGCGTCCGTGACTACCCAAAAGCTGTACGCCAGCATCCAAAGATGTCGAAAAATGTCGACTTTGGATACTGGCGTACATGTTCGGCCGTATGGGTTGGGGTGGGCCGGTTGCAATGCGCGTGCTAGAGCAGGTTCTTCTGCACCCACGCGATGATGTCGCTCGACTCGTAGAGTGGTTTGCCGTCGATGAACAGGCAGGGAACCTGGCGTTTTCCGCCGACGGCGATGAGTGTCTGCTCGGCTTCGGTATCGGTCGTGATATTGCGCTCGGGAATGGTCACACCGTTATCGGCCAAAAAGCGCTTGACTTTTATGCAATACGGGCAGCCGGTCATAACGTAGAGCGCGAGCTCGTGATCAGTAGCCATAGGTCTCCAATCGGTTGAGGTTTCGATTGAAATACCCAAAGCTGCCGCGGTCTATGCGCGGACCAGTGACGACTCGATGGCTTGGACCAGAAACGCCGTGGCTCCGGTGCCGCAGGGCTTGTCGTAGTAGTCAACAAAGCGCTGGTCGGCAAGATAACCATTGGCGAGGCCAAGGTATGCTTCGTCTTGGGGTTCGCGTCCCCAGTTGAGGCCAATCCAGCGACGATGCATCGCGACAAGCTTGCGAGCCTCGCTTCCATCCGCATCGCCGTCGCCCATGGCAATCGAGAGCTGGCCCAGAATAGCGCGTTCAAGTTCCTTCATGTCGTTCCATGCCTCGGGGTCCATGTCCAGCAGCGCTTCGTTTGCTGCATCGATAGCCTCATCGCCATAGCGCGCACGCGCCTCGGCGCCGTAGCGCTCTTCGTTTTCCTGCACGGAGCGCCAGCGCTCCAGTTGCGGCAGGACGGCGCCCATGAGCGAGACGGCTTCGTCGAGCGACATGCCGGTGTTTTGCGCCAGCCGTGGGGCACAGTCCTCGATCATTGCCTCCATCGTGGTGTCGTAGGTGTACTGGCCGTGGTCGTAGCACCACTTGCAATAATGATCGGTCGCGGCGCCCGTGGCATCGGTGCCGCAGTCGCCGGGCGTGAGTATCATGCCGCAGCTCTGGCAATAGTGCTCGAGCATTTCGAGCAGGTGGGGCAGCGGCTCGCCGGTTACGGCGGCAATGAGCTTCATCATGTCGATGCCCGGGGTGACCTCGCCGCGTTCCCAGCGGCTCACGGCTTGGCGTGTGACGAAGAGCTTGACGGCGAGCTGCTCCTGAGTAAGGTGATGGGCGCGACGGATGGCAATGAGCTTTTCTGCAAAGGCCATAACGGCTCCTTTCTGCTGGTTGATGGCTTAAGCATACGCGGCGGCAGGCGCCTTTCCAAGCAACCGTTGGTTGCACGACGGGAGACCGCGGCGAAGAATTGCGCGCAACGCCCCACACCTCCATGCCGTACAATGACCGGCATGGAACCTATCGCACACATACATACCGACCTGCCGCAGAAGTTCGGCATTCCGCGCAACAGCTTTTTGGCGCCTCATCTGCAGGGACGCATCGTTTTTGAGCCGGAATTTGCCTCCAGCGCAGCAGTTGAGGGTCTGGACTCCTTCTCTCACCTATGGCTGCTCTGGCGCTTCGAAAACGGCACGCCCGGCGGCACAGCTAAGGACATAGCTGCCGATGCCAAGACGCAGGACAGGTCTGGCACCAATGCCAAGTGGTCGAAAACCGTACGCCCGCCGCGCCTGGGTGGAGCCGAACGTGTGGGCGTGTTTGCCACACGCAGTCCGTTTCGCCCTAATCCTATCGGTCTCACCTGCGTTAAGCTCGACCGCGTGGAGCTTACCGACGACGGCCCCATCATCCATGTGCTGGGGGCCGATCTGCGCGACGGCACGCCCATCTACGACATTAAGCCCTACATTCCGTTTGCGGACTGCCACCCGGATGCAACGGGCGGCTGGATTGAGGGTGCTCCGTGGCAAGAGCTCGATGTTGAGTTTCCACAAGCGCTGCAGGATATGGTCCCGCCCGCAAAGCTCCCCGGCTTGGTCGAGGTCCTTTGCCAAGATCCGCGCCGCTCGGGCAGCAAGCACGAGCCAAACCGCGTTTACCACTTAGCTTATGCTGGGCTCGACATATCTTTTACGGTCGATAAAACCCAGCTAACCGTAGTCGCCGTCAACGACGCGCAAGACTAACCAGTCATTCGTCTGAACCCGTCAAATTAAGCGCCAAACCCCATGTCAAAATCGCCCATGCTGGTGGACAATAACGCCTACCAAAATAGTCCGCTTTGCATGGGAGCTCAGCATGAAATACGACTTTAGCTCGCTTATCGACCGCCACGGCATGGATGCCATCGCCGTTGACTCTTGGGGCGAGATCCCCGGTATGGCTCCGAACGCACCCGACGAGGGCTTCGACCGCATTCCCATGTGGGTGGCCGACATGAACTTCGCCACGGTGCCCACGGTCCAGGAACACATCATTCAGCGCGCTCAGCATCCCATGTTTGGCTACTTTAACCCGCGCGCCGAGTACTTCGACCGCATCATCGAATGGCAGAGCCGCCGCAATGGCGTCGAGGGCCTGCGCCCTGAACATATCGGCTACGAAAACGGCGTGCTGGGCGGTGTCGTGTCGACGCTGCGCGCGTATGTCCAGCCGGGCGATGCAGTGCTGGTCCATAGCCCCACCTACATTGGTTTTACCAAGTCCATCGAAGCTGCGGGCTATCGCATTGTCCACAGCCCGCTTAAACTCGACGACCAGGGCGTGTGGCGCATGGACTTTGAGGACATGGAGTGCAAACTCGCCCAAAACCACATCCATGCCGCGGTGTTCTGCTCACCGCACAATCCCTGCGGCCGCGTATGGGAGCGTGACGAGATCGAGCGCGCCATGGACATCTACCGCCAGCACGATTGCGTGGTGATCTCGGACGAGATTTGGTCCGATATCATCCTGCCGGGGCACAAGCACATCCCGACGCAGTCGGTGAGCGAGGATGCCCGCATGCGCACGGTTGCCCTCTACGCGCCCAGCAAGACGTTCAACCTGGCGGGCCTGGTCGGCAGCTACCACATTATCTACAACGAGACGCTGCGCGAACGCGTGTGCGCCGTGTCCAATAAGACTCACTACAACGAGATGAACGTCCTCTCCATGCACGCGCTTATCGGTGCCTACCAGCCGCAGGGCTACGAGTGGGTGGACGAGCTCAACCAGGTGCTTGCCGGCAATATCGAGTACTTCTGCAATTACGTGGACGAGCATTTTGAGGGCGTGTCCTATTCGCGTCCGCAGGGCACGTACATGGTGTTTCTGGACTGCACCGAGTGGTGCCGCGAGCATGGCCGCGATATTCAGTGGCTGCTCGACGAGGGGGCGCGCGTAGGCGTGGGATATCAGGACGGCCGCCCGTTCCACGGGCCCTGCCACATTCGCGTGAATCTGGCGCTGCCGCTTTCGCGCGTAAGGGAAGCGTGCGACCGCCTGGACCGCTACGTTTTTAATGCACGGTAAGCGTGCGCTGCATGCGGGGTCTTCTGCCAAGTCGGCCGGAAGGCCCCGCATGGTAAAACGTCTGTAACCATTGGGTACTCGTGTGGTTTTGTTTGCTATTATCTTTAACCATTTCAGTCTGTAAACAGGATCGTCTGGAGTTCGATGAAAAGACCCCGTCGCTCGGCTGCCATTTCGTTGTTTGTCGCGCTTGCAGTGGCGAGCGCCTTTGTCATAGCGATGGCCGGCTGTTCCGGGCACAATGACGAAGCCTCGACGCCAGCATCAAAAGCCCCTGACGCCTCGCAGGCCAAGGACGACGACCTTAAGACGCTCAACGTCGGCAGCGACCTCTATCCACCGTTTGTGTATACCGACGAGTACGGCGATATCGTTGGCCTGGATGTCGAGATATTGACCGAGGCTTTGGCCCGCATTGGTTACAAGCCAAAATACCAGATGATCGATTGGGAAAAGAAGAAAGAGCTGCTGGCGAGCGGCGAACTCGATTGCGTCATGGGCAGCTTTAGCATGACGGGTCGCGAAAACGAGTATCGTTGGGCCGGCCCGTACCTTGCGAGCCGCCAGGTGGTCGCGGTCGATCCCCAGAGCGATATCTACACACTTGCCGATCTTGAGGATAAGATCGTGGCGGTTCAGTCCACCACCAAGCCCGAGGGCATTTTGCTCAATCGCACAAATGAAAACGTTCCGCAGATCAAGGAGCTCTACAGCTTTTCGGACGGTTCATATCTGAACCCGGCGCTCGTCGAGGGCCTGGTCGACGCTATCGCCGCGCATGAGTCCTCGTTCCTCACCTACGAAAAAGACTATGGTGTGACATATCGCATTTTGGATGAGCCGCTGCTAGAGGTTGGTTTGGGAACCGCTTTCGATATCAACGATACGCGCGGCATCGACGTCAAGCTCACTCATGCCTACCAAGAAATGCTTGCCGATGGCACCATGGAACGCCTAGTGTCAAAGTACTTTGATGACCCTTCGCCATTTTTGAATATGGAGGGCCTGTCATGATCGATGCGCCCGACCACGCCGCTCAGGAGCGGGACAATCGTTCGACAGGGGCATGGCTCCTTGTCGCTCTGCTGGGGATAGCGCTCTCGGTTGTTGCCGGCATGATGAGCTACGGTTACACGACGGCCCAAGCCGAGCAGCGCTTTGCCGACGTTGTCGATTACGTGGCGACGCAGAGCCTTTCCTACGATGCATTCAATAGCGCCTATACGACCAAAAACCTGATTCGCGTTATGGAGATCGCCGGAGAGACAGCGCGCGATATGGAGCGCGACGGTTCGGTGGATAACGCCATGCTGGAGCAATATGCCGACCAGTTCAACGTGAGCGCACTGATCGTGACGGACGCATCGGGCAATTTGGTGTCCGAGTCCTCGACGGGCGATGTGGGCTACGATTCGCTCGCTACGTATCTCAAGGAAGCGCCCGTGCTGGAGGTGGCAACTCATCCGCTTAAGTCCTATACCGCCCGCATCACGCTTTCGGATGATTCGGTTGCAGACATTGGTTGCGTGACCCGGCGGGATGGCGAGGGCATCGTTATCGCGGTAAGGCATCAGAGCGCGAAGGCGGTTGCAAGCAATACGCTCAAACTGCAGAGCTTGCTTGATGGCTATGAAACCATCGATAGCGGCAATATCGTGATCGAAAGCGACGGCAAGGTCGTTGCGACCAATGCCGTTAAACCTACCGTATTGGGCGTATTCGATCTGCCTGCGACGGACGTCTTCATTGTCGGCGGTATTAAGGATCGATGCCTGGCTGGTAAGGTCAGATTGGTTAACGCCGACGGCGAGTGGTATTTGGGCACATTTGGAAAAGCGCACAAATTCTATGTGTACACCTATGCCTCGGCCCGGCGTTACTTTGAGGTTGTAGCGGCTGTTGCTGCCGGCGTGCTGGCGCTCTACAGCGGTGTTATAGCCGTTGTTGTGACGGTGCGTCGCCGCGCTGATCGCCGACGTTTGACGGACTTACTGCAGCAGGAGCGCGACTATGGCGACAAGCTGGCAAAGGCGGCGCGTGAGGCCTCGTCCGCCAACTCGGCAAAGACGGAGTTTCTGCGTCGCATGAGCCACGATCTGCGCACGCCCATCAACGGCATTCGCGGCATGGTCGAGGTTGGCGATGCCAATGCGGACGATCTGCAAAAGCAGACTGAGTGCCGCTCAAAAATCTGGACGGCATCGGGACTGCTGCTCGACCTTGCCAACGAGGCACTCGATATGAGTCGCCTGGAGAGCGGGCAGGTCGACCTGAACCTCGTGCCCATAAATTTGGTGGCCCTCAACTGTGAAGTGCGCGATATTCTGGAGCGCCAGGCCGAGGAGCGTCTGGTGACAATTATCTGCGACCAGCAGACGCTTAATCATCCCTATGCGCGGGTGAGCGTGACGCACCTCAAGCGCTTGTTGCTCAATATTGCCGGCAATGCCGTCAAGTACAACCGCCAGGGCGGCTATGTTCGCCTGGCGTGCCGCGAGGTGGAGCCAGCGGATGGCGTTCCCGTCTATGAATACACGATCGCCGACAACGGTATTGGCATGAGCGAGGAGTTCCAACGGCACCTCTACGAGCCGTTTTGCCGCGAGGAGCAGCAGGTGGAAGGCGCTTCGTCGGGAACTGGCCTGGGCGCGCCTATCGCAAAACAGCTGGTCGAGCTTATGGGCGGAACCATGAGCTTTACGAGCGTCTTGGGGCAGGGGACGACGTTTGCCATCCGCCTGCCGTTCGAGAAATGCAAGCGCTCCGAGATTCCTCAGGCAGTTCGCGCGGATGCGGGCGATGGCGATGCGCTCCAGGGCTTGCGCGTTTTGCTCGTAGAGGATAACGATCTGAATGCCGAGATCGCGCAGTTTACGCTCAGCCGTGCCGGTGCCGTCGTGACGCATGCTAAGGATGGCGAGTCTGCCGTTGAGGCGTTTGCCGCGAGCGCACCGCACGTGTACGACGTGGTGTTGATGGACATCATGATGCCTGGCATCGATGGCCTTGAGGCCACGCGTCAGATTCGAGCGCTCGATCGCGAGGATGCCGCGACCACGCCGATTATCGCCGTGAGCGCCAACGCCTTTGCCGACGACCGCAGGCTTTCGCGCGAGGCGGGCATGGACGCGCACCTGAGTAAGCCTGTGAGCTCGCAAGAGCTCGTCGAGGCGCTAGCGCACATTGCCGCCGACGCTTCATAAGCATATGGCCCGGTTCCAAGGTGGGTTGGAACCGGGCCATATTGCTATTTGTGAGGTCTGCTGGGGGGGAGGGGGCTTACTTTTCTTGAATCTGCTTACCGCAGAGATGCTCAATCGTAATCTCGTAGAGCTGGACGCCCTTAATGTCTTTGGCGATTTCCTCTTCGACTTCCTCGGCAGAAGGGTAGTACTTAAGGGCGAGCTGGCGGACTTTGTCCTCGATAAACGCGGGGGTGTCATTCGCCAGGCGACAACGGCCAAAGACCACGGTACTCATAACGTAGGGAGCCCAGTCACCGTCCTTGTACCACTCGTTGCCGTAAACGGTAAAGCAGATCTTGTCGTCGCGCTTGAGTGCGTCGACCTTGTGGCCAGCCTTGGCGCCATGGAAATAAATCTTGTCGTGCTCGGCGTCAAAGAAGTAGTTGACGGGAATGGCGTACGGGTAGCCATCGTCGCCGTTGACGGCAAAGACGCCGCGCTTGCAGGTGGCGAGCAGTTCGCGCGCTTCCTCGTCGGTGATGGCGCGTTTCTTTCGACGTAAGGGCCTAAACATCGTTGGCTTCCTTTCTGGTCGTGCGTGGTTGCTGCAAAAAACTATAGCGAAACGGATCCGTTTTTCTTGATGCGGGCGAGTATGTTTTTGAGCTTGTTAAAGTCGAGCGGTTTGGACAGATGGGCGTTCATGCCGGCATCGTGTGCCGCCTTGGCGTCCTCGGCAAAGGCACTGGCGGTGAGCGCGATGATGGGGATATCGGCTGCATCGACCTTCTCGCTCAGACGAATCGTGCGGGTTGCCTCATAGCCGTCCATGCCCGGCATCATAATGTCCATCAGGATCGCATCGAAGCTGCCGGCGGGATGCGACAGGTACAGATCGACGACCTCGTTGCCGTTGGCGGCGCGGGTGACCACGACGCCCTCGGATTCTAGCAGCGTCTGGGCAATCTCGGCATTCAATTCGTTGTCTTCGGCGAGCAGCACGTTCATGTCGGCGAGCGAGCAGTCGGGCGCACTCTCAACCGTATTCGCCCGCGCCTGGGGATTCTCGTCGATATCGAGCGGAATCTCCACGTAGAACGAGGTGCCCACATGGAGCTCACTGGTGACTTCGATGGTGCCGCCCATCAGTTCAATAAGCGACTTGACGATTGGCATGCCCATGCCGGTTCCTTGGAACTTGCTGCGCGCATCGTCACCTTCTTGGGCAAACGGCTCATAGATATGCTTTAAAAACTTGGGAGTCATGCCAATGCCGGTATCCGAAACGCTAAAGCAAAAGAGCGCGCGCCCGTTATCGAGTGGCTTGGTCTTTGAACTAAAGGTGACGGAGCCGCCGTGCTTGTTGTACTTAATGCTGTTGTCTAACAGGTTGATCATGATCTGTCGGATATGGGTGGGACTGCCGATCATGTATGGCCCCGTGGCGTACGGCAGACTATTGTCCTGCATGGTGATGCCGTTACTGGTCGCGCGGAGCTTGCACAGAACCAGCGTATTGTCACAGAGCTCTTTGAGGTTAAAAGGCGCATGCTCCAGTGTTAGCTTGCGGTCTTCGATTTTGCCCATCTCGAGGATGTCGTTGATCAGCGAGAGCAGGTGATTGGCGGCAACGCGCGCCTTGGCACGGCTCTCGCGGGCGACCTTGATATCGCCTTCCTTCAATTCCTCAATCTCGATAAGGCCCAGGATACCGTTGAGCGGCGTACGGATGTCGTGGCTCATGCGCGTGAGGAATGCCGTCTTAGCGGCGTTGGCAGCATCGGCTTTTTTGCGCTCGGTCCGAGCGCGTACGAGCGCCCAGATGAGCAGGACGATGCCGACCGACAACATACCGATGAGGGTAGCTGCAACGGCGGCACGGTTGCGATAAAGGAATTGAAGCGTGTTGGATTCCTGGGCCGTGTACGACGTGGAGGAGTAATTGCTTGCGGAGAGCGATTCTCCGGCATTGATGATGCCCTTGTTGATGATTCCCAGCAGCTCGGGCTTTCCGCGCGAAATCCAGCACGAGAGCTCACAGGTGTCAGGGAGCTCGACCGTCTCGTAGCCTTCGAGATCATGACGATCGCCGATGGTTTTTATGCGTGAGCTGGGAGCGACGATGCAGCGCGCCGTTCCCTTCCTGAGAGCGTCGAACACTTCATTGTCGGATTGGTATTCGGTCACGGTCGCTGTGGGGAACAGATTTTCAAGTGCATTTTTGTTGACAAATGATGATTTGGTACAGGCGATGTTCTGAAGGTCTTTGTTCAGGTCGCTGCCGGTGTGGATGGCGGTGAGGGATATGGTCCCCAACGATACCGACTGCGCAACGCCTGTTTGCTCGGCAAACCAGTAATCTCGGTATACCGGCAGCGCAACGTCTATGCTTCCCTTTGACAGGGCCTTTGACATCATCTTGTAGCTATCAAAGGGGACGGTTTTGACCGTAATGCCAAATTTATCGTGCAGCGTCGTCGCAAGCGATGCGAGCGAGCCTTCCATTTTGCCGTCTTCGTCTTCGTTGCAGTAGGGGAGTTTGCCCGTAATGTAGCCGAGCGTGATGGTGTTGTCATTTGCTTTGAGCCAGGAACGTTCGGGGCCGTTGAGCGATGATGAACCGCTGTTTTTGACCGAGTAGTTAGATTTGACTTCGTCGATATAGCGTGGGTTGACGCGGGCGATTGCCGACATGGCGGCATTGATGTCGTCCATTAGGTCGGGGCGGCTTTTGGGGACGGCAAAATAGTAGTCGCTCGACCCAATGTAGAACATGGGGGAGGCACTGGGCGACGAGGTCGTGTCGTTCATGATGATGGCATCGACCTCGTTGTTTGCGAGCGCGTCAAAGAGGGCACTGCCAGTGTCGATTTCTTTATAGGTGCAGGTAATGCCTTCGTTGGCGAGCCACTGCTGGCCAACGAAGGTTTGCATAACGCCGGGGTTGCAGCCGATGGTAAGGCCTTGGAGCGCTTGGGGGTCACCCTTGGCCAGATCGTCTCGATCGGGCTTGGCGTAGATGAAGTAGCGCTCGGTGCCCTCGGGGTTCGAGGAAAAGAGCAGCTTTTGGGCGCGTTCCTCGGAGTAGGAGATGTTGGGCATGAGGTCGATTTCGCCTGCCTCGAGCATGTCCATAAGCTCGGTGAAGGTGCCGGAGACGTATTCGTACCGCCAGCCGGGCGTGTAGTACGACAGGGTCTGGAGGTACTCGTAACCCCATCCCGAGAGGTGCTCGCCTGGGTTGCCGTCCTGGAAGCCCTCGCTGTTGATGAGCCAGCCGACGCGTACCGTTTTGACTTGTTGGTCGGCTTGGTCGGCAATGGCCGGCGCAGGCATGGCGGCACTCAGTACGGTAAGTACAGCAAGCATGATGGCCAGGGCGCGATATATGGCCAAACGAAGGACGGCGGCAGCTCTCACAAGCAATCCTAACGAATCGAGACATTACCGCATAAGGATACCAGCTCAGCCTGCCCAGCCGGCAGCGGCACCGCTAAACGGTTCCGCCCGGCAGTTGGGGACAGTCCCTTTCTGCCGGCACAGACGATATGAGCAGGACATAAAAACATTGAGAGCCCCTGCTGCAT